>DICP01000104.1:1250-4513 GCA_002417685.1 Candidatus Mesolinea sp. UBA5823 | reverse complement strand
GGGCAGCCACTGGCGCTCAAGCCCGGGCGCAGCTGGATAGTCTTTGCCGGCACCAATAGCCCCACAAGCGAAGTGGAACCCGGTGTCTGGGAGATCTCCTTTTCACTAAATTAGTCTGTTTTAAGCTGTCTCTGGCAATTGCAGCGCAGCAAAGCGCATTGCGCGCAAACCGTTCAGCGTCACCAGCAGGGTAATGCCAATATCCGCAAGTACCGCCATCCAAAGCGGCGTCAGCCCGAGCAGGGCAAACACAGCCACGCTGAACTTCACGCCTAAGCTGATAATCACATTTTGGCGTATGAGCTTATTGGTGTAGCGTGAGAGATCTACCGCAAAGGGCAGCTTGCGCAAGTCGTCGTTCATCAGCACCACATCAGCTGTCTCCAGCACATGCGCATTGCCAGCTCCACCCATGCCAATGCCCACATCAGCGCTGGCTAAAGCCGGGCTGTCATTGCTGCCGTCGCCAATCATACAGGCTGGGCCAATTTTCTCGCGCAGCTCAGCCAGCAGCTGCCACTTTTCATCGGGTAGCAAGCCGGAGTGGACTTCATCCAAATCAAGTTCCTTGGATATGCGCTCGGCTACTTCTGGGTTATCTCCGGTAAGCATCACCGTATAGAATCCACGGTCTTTGAGTGCCCGAATAACTTGCGGTGCTTCCGGGCGGAGGGTATCCTGCGCACCCATAAAGCCGCGTACACGCTCCCCATCACACACCAACATAGTAGACTGTCCATTGTTCTCTGCTGCGATAGTCTCCTTGAGGAGCTGCGAAGGGATTTTGTGCTCGGCTTCGAAAAGCTTGCGGCTGCCAACGGTAGCCAGCTTGCCATTCACATAACCCAATTGCCCTTCCCCACTGCGTGCCATTATGGCTTCCGCCGGTGCATAGCGATCAAGAACATGGCGCTTCTGGGCTTCTTCCATCACTGCCTGTCCCAATGGATGATTGCTATAGCGCTCCACCGAGCTAGCGAGAGCGACCAAGTCGTTGCAAGGTTCGCATTCAGGTGTGCCTAGGCAATCAACCGCCTTGACTGTGGTAATGATTGGCTTACCACCGGTGAGTGTTCCGGTCTTATCAAATGCAATCAACTTCGCCTGGCTAAGGTTCTCCAAGTAAACCCCACCTTTAAAGATCACGCCTTCACGGGCAGCGCGCGTGAGCCCACTAATCATGGTAATCGGCGTGCTGATCACCAAAGCGCACGGGCAGCCAATCATCAACAGGGAAAGCGCCCGATGTAGCCAGCCATAAGAGGTTGCCGTATTCAATAGGGGCTGGGCAAAAAACAGCGGAGGCACAACCGCCACGAGCAATGCGACCAGCACAACAATCGGTGTATACACGCTGGCGAAACGGTCGATAAATTTTTCCTGTTTGGCTTTTACAGATTGCGCTTCGGTCACCAAGTTGATGATGCGCTGGATGGTCGTATCCTCAGCCCGCGCCGTTACGCGCACTTTGAGAACTCCTTGCCCGTTGATCGTGCCAGAGAGCACCGTATCGCCTTCCTTTTTAGAGATGAGGCGGCTCTCACCAGTCACTGGTGCTTGATTAACTTCACTGCTGCCTTCCAAGATCACGCCATCCATGGGGAAGCGCTCCCCCGCTTTAACCAATATCGTATCGCCAATTTGCAGCGTTTCGATGGGCACCATCCTTTGCCCTTGTTCGGTGAGTTTTAGTGCTTGGTGTGGTGCCAGGTCAGCAAAAGCAGCCAGAACTGCACGGGCATGGTCATTTGTGTATTCTTCCATCGCCTCAGAAATATTAAAGAGTACGAGCATAATTAAGGCTTCTTGGGTTTCGTTAATCAACACCGCACCGATAACAGCCAGCGCCATGAGCAGGTTGATTGTAATTTTGCGCTCGAGCACTAAGCTCTGTACGCCGCGGCGCATCATTGGGAAGCCAGCAGCAACCAACAAAACGAGTTGAATGCCAATGCGCATACTATTTGCTATTCCTCGCTCTTCCAGCAGCAAAGAGAGTGCCAGCAAGATCAACCCCGGCAGAGTCATGCGCAGCTCCTGGCTGTTCCGTAAGGTCTTCCAAAAGCCTGTAAAACTCAAGCTTGTTTCAGGCGGCTCCTGCGAAGGTTCCGCGAGCTCAAATCCTAAACGGTGGAGATGCGCAGAGATCACATCTGGGGTCACCTTCCCAGAGACGTGTAAAGTTCCCCGAGTAAAATCCAGCTTAATTTCTTTGACTTCTGGTAATTTTTCCAGGTCAACTTTGATTACACTGGCGCAATCGGCACAGTCCAAACCTTTAACATGGTAAACCTGCGTCTGCATTAGCGTTCCTCCACCACTGCTTCCAAGTGCTTGCCATGAGCATAAGCTTGCTTGAAGAGATCCTCGATATGCTCATCATCAATGCGGTAGAAAATCTGCTGACCTTCACGCCGCGCGGAAACAAAGCGAAGATGCCGCAATAGTTGCAACTGATGCGAAACTGCGCTCTGACTAATCTGCACACGCTCTGCCAATTCAGAGACACACGCTTCTCCTTGCAGGAGCACAGCTAAAATCTTCAAGCGGGTTGGGTCAGCCAAGCCTTTAAATGTGGTTGCCATGCGTTGAGCATCTTTTACCGAAAGCTCTATGTCTAATTCATCTTTGACCATCATCATCTCAGCACCTTTATTTGAATATATGAGCAGTTATTCATATTATAACCTCCAGAAAAGAAAAGTCAAGAGAAAATATCAAATTGAATTTACTTTTGGATGAAGAAGCCCAATTTGAGTGTGGATTTCTTATCGGGAGGCAATATATCGCAGCAAAGCCGCCGTCAGGCGGGCATCATCAATGGCATGGTGTGAGTTGCCCAAATCCAGCTGGCATACGTACCCGGCATACTCCAACTTATGGGACTTAAATCCGTTATAGCGCGGATTCCACTCCCCATAATAAGCCGCAAACAATTTCATCATACAAAAGGCTTGCTCGTCTTCCAACGTCCAGGGAATGTTATACACCTGATTGGACTGCTTGAGCAGGCGCATATCGAACTCGGCATTATAGATGCCAATGGCGCGTTGGCGCAGGATGGGTTCGATCTCCCGCCAAACTACCGGCCAGGGGTCCGCTGTGGCGACCATTTCGTCCGTAATCTCATTCACAGCACTGGAGTCGGACGGGATGGGTCTGCCAGGGTTAACCAGCTTATCGTAGAGTGTGTTACCCTCCCGGTCAACAATCCCCACTTCGATAATGACATCATTCTGACCGGTTCCTGTCGTTTCCGTATC
>DICP01000104.1:0-1186 GCA_002417685.1 Candidatus Mesolinea sp. UBA5823 | reverse complement strand
GGCTGGCGTCATTCGGTGTTAAAATTCTCCCCAATGAGAAAATCACGCTTGCAGCCTTACCGTCATTTCGCCAAGCATTATCATGCCGGCAACTACATCCAATTCAGCCACTGGATCAGCCAGGAAGTCTTTCCACACCTGCTAACGATGCTGAACTTTTCACCCCATTCGCTATTGGACTTAGCCTGCGGGAGTGGAGTCTTTGCCGTTTCTGCTGCCCAGCAAGGGCTCGCCGTCACCGGCCTGGATGCCTCTGCAGATATGCTTGCCATTGGCCAAGCGTTAGCCCGCGAAGCAAATGTACAGGTTTCCTGGGTGCAGGCTGATATGAGCAGTTTCTCGTTATCAGAGCGCTTCGATTGTGTGACCTGCTTTTTTGACAGCCTCAATTATCTGCTGAAAGTGGAAGACCTTTCCCATACTTTTCAAGCCGCCTATGCGCACCTCAACCCTGGGGGTTATTTCATCTTTGATATGAATACCATCTATGGGCTGGCAGTCATATGGCAGCGCTTCCCTTATAACCTCTCCCAAGACCAACCGGACTATACGGAGTTCACCGAGGTTTCTTACGATTACGAGTTGGAAATTGCCAACATGCGCGTGATTATGTTCGAGCGGGGCGAAAAGCGCACTTGGGTGAAGCACGAGGAATTGCATCAGGAGCGCGGCTACCACATCGAAGACGTGCTATTGCTTTTGAGCCGGGCTGGCTTTGAACTGAAACATCTCTTCGGGCATCCTATCCAAGAGACGCCCCTGATGGAAAACTCCGGGCGGTTGTGGGTGATCGTCCAGAAGCCGGCTTAGGTACCCTGCTCCAGCTGCTCGCGTGCCTGCTGCCAGATTGAGTCGAACATAGCAGCGCTGAGCCGGCCGGTTTGTGTGTTCTGACGGCTGGGATGATAAGAACATAACAGCCATGGCAGCCCCTCCCCAAAGCTATAAAAAGCGCCATGCCCAAAGGTTAGTTCTTTTTTGTTGACGCCCGAAAAAGCTGGTAATTTTAAAACCCCATCAAACGCTACCCGGCCAAGCAACACGATACCGCACAGGTTTGGCAGGCAAGCCATCTCTTTCGCTAACCAAGGCAGACAATTGCGCATCTCCTCGATTGTGGGCTTATTTTTTGGGGGAACGCACCGGCAAATGGCGCTGATAAACACATCCCGCAATCGAAAACCTT
>DICP01000110.1:28164-42170 GCA_002417685.1 Candidatus Mesolinea sp. UBA5823 | reverse complement strand
ACACCGGAAAAATAGCGCCAGGCCTGGTTATGCCAGGTGACGAGGGTGGGGGTTCCTTTCCGCAAGGAAAGGTTAACCATTAGCATGGGAAAATCGAAAGATCGGCGGATGCCCCCCAGATGACTGTTCATCTGATTTCCAGTGTAAATACAATTTCACAGGGCTAAGTGCATAGCTTTGCTATGAGCGTAGCTTGATTCTGGAAGGAGAATGTGTCATGTGTGGAATCGTGGCTTATATTGGCGGGCAAAACGCCACGCCTATTGTACTAGGTGGACTCAAAAAGTTAGAATACCGCGGATATGATTCAGCGGGAATTGCGGTGCTGCAAAATGGAAAAATCGAAATCCGACGTGATGCTGGCAAAATTGATCATCTCGAAACCTTAATTACTCAGGAACCCCTCGAAGGTAATTTGGGGATTGGTCATACCCGCTGGGCAACGCACGGGGCACCAAATATGCAAAATGCACATCCCCATATTAGCTCTAATGGGGAAATTGTCATTGTGCATAATGGAATTGTGGAGAATTACCTCAGCTTGCGCGAGGAGTTGAGTGCAGAAGGAGCTGTTTTTCGCTCTGAAACCGATACGGAAACCATTGTCCTATTAATTGAACACTACTATGCGGTAACGCAGGATTTACTCCGTGCTGTACAAGAGACACTTAAGCGCATTAAAGGCGCACATGGCATCGTAGTGATGTCCTCGCGTGAGCCGGATAAACTCGTTGCTGCGCGGTTAGGAAATGCTGGCGGTATAGCAATTGGGAGGGGCAATGGCGAGATGTTCATTGCTAGTGATTTGCCTGCTATTGTGGAACATACTCACGATATTACCTTTCTGGACTCGGAGCAGATTGCTGTAGTCCAGAAGGATGGTCTAACCCTGCAGACACTTGCTGGAACGCCCATAGAACCAATCTGGAATCATATTCCCTGGGATCCGGTTTCTGCGGAGAAGGGAAGATACCGCCATTTTATGCAGAAAGAAATTCATGAGCAAGTACGTTCCCTATCCGATACGATGGTAGGACGGATTGATTTTGATGACTACCGCATTATGCTCCCAGATTTGCACTTAACAGCGGATGAAGCTCAGCACATCCGCAAGATATTTATTACAGCGTGTGGCACAGCGTATCATGCTGGGTTGGTTGGGAAGATTCTGATTGAACAGATTGCTCATATTCCTGTGGAGGTAATGGTTGCGTCTGAATTCCGTTATCTTGACCCAATCATTGACGAAGGTACGGTCGTATTAGCGATTAGTCAGTCGGGTGAGACTGCTGATACTTTAGCTGCGATGGAGGAGGGCAGACGTAAGGGGGCAAAGCTGTGGAGCATTGTTAATGCGATTGGTTCTCAGGCAATGCGCGGTGCAGATGGAAGCATATCTATGCAGGTAGGGCCAGAAATTGGGGTAGCTTCGACGAAAGCTTTTACTGCGCCAATTCTAGACCTCTATATGCTTGCGGTTTATTTAGCCGATTTGCGGGGAGAATTGACGGATGAAAAGAGACATGAACTGGTGCAGGATCTGCTCAAAGTGCCGACTTTGGCTCAAAAAACCCTCGCACGCGAAGGCGAAGTGAAGAAAATCGCAGCAAAATACAAAGATATACGCAATATATTATATTTAGGGCGGGGGATTAATATGCCTATTGCTTATGAAGGTGCTTTAAAATTAAAAGAAATTTCGTATATACATGCAGAAGGTTATCCTGCCGGCGAGATGAAACACGGACCCATTGCTTTGATTGATCAAGAGCTGCCTGTGTTAGTTATTGCCCCAAAAGATAAATGGTATGAAAAGATGATTAGCCAAATCGAGCAAGCCAAAGCGCGTGGAGGGAAGGTCATCACTATTGCAACCGAAGGCGACACGCTCATTCCGGAATTGGCTAATGAGGTGATGTGGATTCCCGAAACACCTTGGCTGCTCAGTCCAGTGATTACATCCATCCCGTTGCAGCTATTCGCATATCATATTGCCACCTTACTTGGTTTAGATGTTGACCAACCGCGCAATTTAGCCAAATCTGTGACCGTCGAGTAAGCGTATAACGCCTATTTTCATCTCGAATATGAAAATCGGTTAAACTAAGTAAAACTTTTTAAAGGAGTTCACTTGATCACGACGGAGCAAGTTTTACAAGCATTATCAAATGTTATCGATCCAGATCTACACAAAGATTTGGTTTCTTTACAGATGATTGAAGACATTCATGTTGATGGCGAAAAAGTTAGCTTTACCTTAGTTCTGACCACGCCAGCCTGCCCTTTGCGCACGCAATTGGAACGCGATGCGCGAGAAGCTGTCATGACACAAACAGGCGCAAAAGAAGTGAACATTAAGACTATCTCGCGTACTCCGGGGGCAAAGCCTTTGAGTCTGGGCGATAATCAATTTGGACATGTAATAGCAGTGGGTTCTGGTAAGGGCGGTGTTGGAAAAAGTACTGTAGCAAGTAATCTGGCGATTAGCTTAGCACAACAAGGCGCAAACGTCGGCTTGATGGATGCGGATATATATGGACCGAATATCCCCCGTATGCTTGGGATCGATGAGTTTCACCCTGCCTCTAAGGACGGGCAAAAAATTCAGCCGGCGATTGCTCACGGAATCAAGGTCGTATCCATTGGTTTTTTCGTCCAAGAAGGTCAGCCATTGATTTGGCGTGGTCCTTTGCTGCATTCCGCTATCCAGCAGTTTTTATCAGATTTCGATTGGGGTTGTTTAGACTATTTGGTAGTTGATTTACCGCCAGGGACGGGTGATGTGCAACTTTCGTTAGCGCAATCTTTACCCATCAGCGGAGCTGTCTTGGTGACAACGCCGCAAGCGGTTGCGGTGGATGATGCTTACCGTGCTACCTCGATGTTTGAAAAGCTGGGTGTGCCTGTATTGGGCATTATTGAAAACATGGCTTTTTTGGAGCTGCCTGACGGCAGTCGTATGACCCTTTTTGGGGAAGGTGGCGGCAAAGCGTTAGCTGAGCGCAGTGGTGTCCCTTTCCTAGGGAGTATTCCCTTTGACCAACAGATTGTGCAGAACGGCGATCGAGGTTTATTGATTGTAGAGAACCATGCTGAAAGTCCGGCTGCGCAGGCTATTCACACCATTAGCCGTAAGGTTGCGGCTGAGCTAAGTAAGCAGGCTTATGCTCGAGTCCAAGGGGAATAAGACACTCTATGAGGAATAACTGAGGATAAAATTCCCACAGGGTATAATTGGTTATTATGGCAGAAAATACAATTATTGGTGTTCAATTTAGTCCAGTTGGCAAGGTTTATGACTTTGTCCTACCGGATGGAGCAATGGTTAGGGTTGGCGATATTGTTCTCGTCAGCACAACGCGCGGCAGGCAGTTGGGCGAAGTGGTGAGGAAAAGAAGTAAACAAATTGATGAAAGCTCCGAAATTCAACCGATTGAGCGCATAGCCAATGAGGAAGACTTAGCAGTCTGGGAGGCAAACAAGCTCAGGGAACAAGAAGCGCTGGAAAAGGTCCGGGCATATTTGAAGGAACAGCGTTTAGAAGGTGTGAAAGTTCTGTCAGCGGACTACTCGTTTGACGGTAATCGAATGACCTTATACCTCAGCTACGAACCAAATCAAGATTTTGATTTGCGCACATTTATCCGTGATATTTCTAAGGATTTTTCTGATACCCATATCGAAGTTCGTCAAATAGGCCCACGGGATGTCGCAAAGGCAATCTCAGGCTTAGGAGCATGCGGGATTGAAAAGCGTTGTTGTTCGCGCTTCCTCACGAACTTCAGTTCAATATCAATCAAAATGGCTAAGTCACAAGATATATCGCTAACACCGATGGAAATCACGGGGATGTGTGGAAGGTTACGCTGCTGCCTGGCATACGAGTACGAAATCTACGAAGAAGCCCGTAAAAATCTGCCCAAGCGAAAGAAGGTAATTCAGACCCCTTTGGGTGAGGGGAGAGTTGTTCAAGTGTTACCCCTAAGCAACTCAGTTGTGGTCGATGTGCCTGAGAAAGGTCCGCGGCAATTCACTTTAGAGGAACTGCAAAGTGGGAAGATTTCTGATAAAAACCCTGGAGAAGTGACTCTGCCACAAGTTAATGTCTTTGAGGAAGCAGATGTGGAGCTGCTGACTTTTGAAGCACCGGTTCCCTCTAAAGAGGCAAAATCGCAGTATGAACGGAAATCTGACAGGAGTAGACAGCACTCATCAAATCGCAAGGCGAGCTCTGAGAGGAGACGCTCGGGGCATAACCAGAAACAGACCAAAAGTCCTGCTCAAAAGAGGCAAGATCAACCTTCCGAAAATAAGAATAAAAACCAAGGGCAGAANNACCATCGCACGTTGGGTGGATAAAGGTTACAGCGTGCAATATTGCCTTTTAACGAAAGGGGAAAAAGGCATTAATCCGGGCTTCCCAGAGGGAGATGCGTTAGCAGCATTAAGGGTGGATGAGCAAAGGGCTGCAGCAGCGGTACTGGGGGTGGAAAATGTCCAATTTCTGGATTATGCGGATGGCTATTTGGAAGCGGGGTTGGATAAACGCTTGGCTGTAACGCGAGTCATTCGCCGCGAAAAACCCAATGTGGTCGTTTCATCAGATCCGCAATGTTATTACATTGCAGATAGTTACCTTAACCACCCAGATCACCGCACAGCTGGACAGATCGTCGTGGATTCTGTATTTCCAGCAGCGATCAACAACGCCTTTTTCCCGGAGCTCCTCGAAGAAGGTTTGTCAGCTGTTGACATCTCCGAACTTTGGTTAAGCCTACCGCAAACGCCTAATGTCAGGCTGGATGTAGATATATATTGGGAACGGCGGTTGAATGCTCTCCTCAACCACAAATCTCAAATCATTGATGCTGAAAAGTTTCTCACACGCATGCAGACCAATAAGGCAAATATACTCGCCGAGGATGGCCGCTATTACGAATTTTTCCGACGGATAAAATTTCACTGAGATTCTAATTGAGTTAAACAATCTGGTGAGTTAACCTAGACTAATAGACAAATTAAGTAGACTATTTGGTGAATTGCGGGTACGGAAATAGAATGTCCAAGTTGGTTGGCATATATGGCTCAAGTGGTTGTGGAAAGACGCGCTTTGTTGAAGAGATAGTCAGGCAGGTTACCGATAGAGGGTTTAATTGTAGAGGTGTTTGCAGCCCGGCGATTTTTGAAGAAAGTTTGAAGACTGGTATTACGGCGCAGCTTATCCCTGGCGGTGAAAACCGGCAATTAGCTCGCTTAGCACAAGCTGGCGATGGACAAGTTTTTGGAAAGTGGCGCATGTTCCCGGAAACAATGACATGGGCTCTAGAGTATTTACAAAAGGATGTTTACAGTGATTTATGGGTCATCGATGAGATCGGCCCCTATGAAGTCGAGAAAGGTTTAGGCTGGGCGGCTATCCTGCCGCGTTTAGGAAACTTGCCGAGCAAGGTAACCTTGATTACCTACCGCCCGAGCTTGATGACATACTTCAGCAGGAACTATTCGAGCATCTTAGCTTTTGACCTTGAGCAAGCCGGCGCTGCTGAAAAAGCAACCCGGAAAATTGAAGAGCTGCTTTCGGCGGGAGAAATATCTCAAAAATTCGCTTTCTAACTCTTGTTGGAAGCGGAGTTTCTTTGTGTCTCTTATCCATGTTTTGTTGTAGATATGATCCACTCAGTTAATTTAAGTTGAGCATCTAGCCAAGCTATCTGAGCATCCGTTGCGATGGGTTGAGATTGCTTCCAGAAGATGCTTTCGAGGATGGATAAAAGCTGAGAGTGTGTGAAATGGTGTTCTATTGCGCGTAGCCATTTTGGGCTATTCATTAATTCATTGAGGTGACTTATGAACTGAAATTTAATCGAGGTTGGCATTCGCTCTGCGGTGATCAGTTGGGAGAGGCGGTCTGTTACTTTCGATGTCCATTTCTGCAACTCCACATTACCTAAAATCAAGCTGATCTTTGATTCCACGGCTAACTGAGGCAAATGGACAATCAATTTACATTTTGTTTCTTCATACGTGAACGTGCACTCAACCGGCACTTCATCTGCGGTTGCTAAGACGCTCTCTGGATGAGAAATTCCATTAATTTCAAAGCTCCAAGTACGTTCTCTAGGTATGCCTTTAACCTTAGCAGAAATAGGTCGAATTTGCAACGTGAGGGTTTGATGAGCATACGTTTGTGCTATCTCAGTTTTATTAAATTCACCTTGTAGGTAGGCTTGGCTTTCCCCATCATCTTCGTACAGTCTGAAGGAATTATCAGCACCAGCAAAGATTTTAAGGATAATTTCTTGGGGTAATGCTGTACCGTTGGCAATTTTTTCTGCATCCAACGGAATAATCGCACCGGCTTTGGCAAAAACAGGAATTTGTTCTTTTGAACAATATAACGGATACCACGCATTGCCTTCGAAGTATTCACCTGTAAAGAAATCATACCAATCACCAGCGGGAAGCCAGACGACCTGGCGGGCAAGGCGCGTATCGGGGTCAGTCTTATGGGTAATGGGTGCGGCGAGGAGCTGCTGGCAAAAGAGATATTCTTGTGGGCATTGGTAAGCCTCTGGGTTTTCTGGCCAACCGTAATAGAGCGGCAAAATCAAAGGCTCACCAGTAATCGCGTTGTGATAATTGGCAGAATAGAGCAAAGGAATCAATTGACGGCGCAGCTGCATAGCCCGGCGCACAATTTCGAGCGTATCTAATCCATAACCCCAAGGACGCCGTTCGCAGTATGGGTTATTGGTCGAATGCAAGCGCAAAATAGGACTGAACACGCCTAACTGTACCCAGCGGAGGTATAGCTCAGCTTCTTCGATGCCTTCAAAGTGCCCGCCAATATCATGGCTCCACCAACCAAAAGCTGCGTTTGCAGCTGTTGCGGTGAACTCTGGTTGGAAAGCAAGGGATTCCCACGAGACAACCGTATCCCCAGAAAAACCGATGGGATAACGCTGCCCACCTAACCCAGGCCAGCGAGAGAAAATAAAGGGGCGCTTTTCTGGCGTTCTGCCCAAATCATAATAGTGCAAATGGTTTAGCATAAAAAGCGGGTCTAAGCCAGTAATTTTACTGCGTGTGCCTTGCTGCCAATCGATCCACCAGAAATCAATGCCTTGGGCTTCTAATGGATGATGCAATATTTCAAAGTAAGCTCGGCGGAATGTTTCCGAAGTGAGATCAAAGGGAACAGGTGTATTGCTGGCAGGATCGATGCCCAATGCTTCTGCCATTTGTGGGTAACTTTCTTCGTGAGGATGAATTCCCTCCGCGGGATGCAAATTAAGTGCTGTTTTCAGCGCATTTTGATGTAAGAATTGTAAGAACTGTTTTGGATCTGGAAAGAGTTGCTTATTCCAAGTGTAACCTGTCCAACCAGAACTGCTGTTGCCTGTATTTGTAATATGCCAATCCATATCAATGATGCAGACAGAAAGTGGGATTTCTCGGCGTTTGAATTCCAATATAAGTTCGGTCAATTCCTCTTGGGTATACGCCCAATAACGGCTCCACCAATTCCCTAAAGCCCAACGGGGTATCAATCCAGCCTTGCCGGAAATATCCTGAAAGTCCTGGATAGCAGCCAAATAGTTATGTCCATAGCCGAAAAAGTACCAATCCCGCGCATCTGGGTCAGTCCCGCGCGGCTCAAGGGTTGCATCGCTGGTGAAAATGAGGGAATTGCTGTCATCGATTAAACTCCACCCAGAGCGGGAAACTAAGCCTTTTTCTAAAGGAATGCGCCCGTTGGCGCGGTCGAGTGTGCGGGCAGTGCCGCGCAGGTTAGTTTGGTCGCGATCGCCATACTTCCAAGTAACGCCATTCGCTTTGAGCCGAATTTGTATAAAACGCGCAATCGGCGGCTCACCTAAACGGTAGGTAAGCTCTAAATCCGCTGTCTCGATGATTAATTTGCCGTCTTTCTCGTAGGTTTGGAATTCGGGTACGGGTTGGTTGCGATACCAAAACACTTGGCTAGGGCGGTCCTCAAAACTTTGCTCAGGTGAAAATTCAATACGGATGAGCCGGCTTTTCAGCATGGTAAAACGCATTGGACCGGCTAAAACAATCGCTTGAGGGTTAGCAATTGAATCAAATACAGGTTTAGCAGGAGAAAACATGGCGCCTCATGACTATAAAAATTTCCTTTATTTTAAACGCTAATCCTATTTTCAGGACGATTAAGTGAAGAAATAATGGGATTTTCTGGTGATTATTGGATGACCGAAGGTGATCGCGTTGTTTTTTATCGATTTCTAAAAGAGGATAAGGCTAACCAAACAAAAATCGCAAGGATGCCAATCAGACAAATCCCAATAGGGATAAAGACTAAGGCATTGCTCAGTGCGATGGGCAGCAGCATAGCGATGGCAAGTACGAGGCTAGCGATGAGGATACTGAAGGAAAGCTGGTTGAGACCGCGAACAACTTCCTTTTTTTCTTTCTCTCGGCCAATCAGGTTTATATCCAAGGGCTTATTCTGGTCAATGCGTTCAACTAGTCGTCGGGTTGTACGGGGAAGTAACCTAGCCACCTCTTCCCAATCCATCGATTGGCGCACGAGATATCGCATCCATTCTTTTTTAGGCAAGAGCATCTCTCTGCGCAATTTGCGCACTATGGGTTCAGAGATTGCAAAAATATCTAATTCCGGATAAAGCAGCAACCCAATGCCTTCCATCATTCCTAAAGTTTTACCAAGCATCCAGAAATCAGGTGAGAGTGTAAGGCTATAGCGGGTAACGAGCTTGGTGAAGTCTTGCAAGATAGTCTGAAAATGCATTTCCTTGAGCGGCAAACCGGCATATTTCTGCAGCATGTGTTCCATGTCCCGTTCTAAGCTCTCTCTATCTACATCTGGAGGCACAGCATTCATCCGAAAGAGTTCGTCCACGATACCTTCGGCATCCATGGCAATAGCATTGATGTACAAACGTGTTAGGCTTTGGCGGTCCCGTGAGGTTAACTCGCCCACCATACCAAAATCCATTACACCGATTGAACCATCCTGGAGAACAAAAAAATTGCCTCCATGGGGGTCTGCATGATAAAAGCCATCCTCGAGGATTTCCTTGACGATCATTGAGACTGCGTTATGAGCCACTTTTTTACGGTTGATTCCCGCTTCTTTAATGGCAGCAATATCAGTAATTTTGATACCGTGCAATTCTTCCATCACTAAAACACGGCGGGTTGTATGTTCCCAATAAATCGTGGGGATGTAAATGCGCTCATCACCGGTGAAATTCTCGCGAAAACGGTCAGCATTGCGACCTTCGCGGTAGTAATCAAGTTCGTTACGCAAGGTATGAGCGAAAGCATCGATTATCTCAACCGGGTGGTTGCGCTCACCCCACGGGGTCCGTTCTGCCAAACTAGCTAAATCTCCCAAAATGGAAAGATCTACTTCAATGATGTTTTCGATGTTTGGCCGTTGTATTTTAATGACAACGCTTCTGCCATTCTTTAGGCGAGCAGAATGCACTTGCCCTAAAGAGGCAGAAGCAAGCGGAATCGGATTGATTTCAGGAAATACCTGCTCAAGTTCTTCACCTATCTCTTCGATGAGGACAGCATGAATCGCTTCCCAGCTCTCAGGATGAACGGAATCTTCTAATTTGGTTAATTCCTGAATAAACTCTGGGGGAAGCAGATCCGGACGTGTAGAAAGAATCTGTCCGACTTTAATAAAAGTGGGACCAAGCTCTTCTAAAGCTAAACGGAAATGGACTGCACGAGATTTCAAATCCTCTTCGGTTTTGGGGGTTTCTTCTGGAGGAATAGGAAAGAAGGAGCGCTTCAGTTGTAGCTTGGCTAAGGCATAACCAAAACCATGCTTGATGAAAGTTGAAAGGATCTGCTGATATCTCTTTCGATGTGAAATCTTTGAAGGGGAAGATTTCAATGGAATCTCACTCATCGGTTTTGTCCTGGTTTTTCCAATAAAACTAAACGCTTGAATATCTCTAGTGTTAAGCTAAGCCTGAATGTTGTTTCAAGGCAATTAACATTATACCCAGCAAACAATTTTTCGAGTTAAGCATGCAGGGTTTCATATCCCAGGGATAATCCTGTTTCTCGGGCAGTGAATCATCTCTTCTAATAAATAGTACTTAAAGTAATCTATTCGTTATTATTGAAGCGGTTTGCAAAAAACTTGCCTACCTCGACAACACCCAAAAGAAGCAGTGCAATCCCAACTACATTTGCCCATTCGATTGGGGTGAGTGGAACGATGCCTAATGCTGCTCCTAAAACAGGAATTAAGAAGGGTAGGAGCGCTGTCGCAATTCCTAGTAAGACAGTCCAAATAAGATACATATTCTCCTTGAGGGGCACCATTTGGGTTAAAGGCTTACGCAAGGAGCGGTATGCAAAAATGTAAACCATCGAGTTAATTGCAAAACTGGCAAAGACAATACTGCGTCCTACCATTGGGTCATTGTGCAAGGTGGAATAGTGATTGAAAATCTGCAAGGCAAATACTTACGTTGTTGGGTTGACTCCGATATTGCGCATAGCCACTTAGACCCATATGATTCTTTAAAAGAAAAAGGACTGCTTTGTAACTCTTCAATGCAGTCCTTCTATTTATTTGGTGCGGGAGCGACGGGATTTGAACCCGCGATCTTGGCCTTGACAGGGCCACATGTTAGACCGCTACACCACGCCCCCGAACGCAAATGAGTTTATCATACCCCCTATGGTTCGTCAAGCAATAAGCTTCTTTGGCTGATTATCCTGCTCAGTGGCATGCGTTTTCGAGGTCCGAGTTATGCCTGTCCCTATTGCTAATTAGATAGCAACGGGAAGTGGTTTAGTCGTTTTCTTCCTCAAGCTCCTCGGAAGCTTTTTTGACCTTTTTCTTGGTCGAACTAACCTCTTCTTCTACTGTATCCAGAGCTTCTTCGCCTTTTTTCATACCTTTGGAGAGAATTTCTTTATAAGCTTCTTCGGCTTTCTTCTTGGTCTCTTCGAAAGTCTCTTGACTTTTATCCTTGAGTTCGATGGCTCTGTCTTTGATGATCTGCCGTGTCTCTTCACCTGATTGTGGTGCGAGTAAAAGTGAAGCAATGGCACCCGAAAGAGAACCGATAACAAAACCCATTACAAACGCTCCGAAATTTTTCTGTTCAGACATATTCATACTCCTATTTTTTGTGTTTTTTTGTTTATTTCTTGATTTTAAACATCTGCAGCAAGCGGTTTATGCCTGCCATAGATTGATAAAGTTTGATGACCGGTTCGGTCACATTATCACTAAGGAATTTTACCGTACCTTTGAGGTCGTTGACAGTTTCTGTTGTCGAGTCCAATATTGGTTTTACCTCATTTTGCAGCAGGTTGCTCAAGGATGCGAGTTGGATAATTAGAACAATCAGAGCAACCCCGATAATGAACATCTCCACTGCTAACAGAATGATAAAAATATCCCGCACTTTGCTGGTTACTTCCTGAGGCTGATTGGAAAGGATCACAATGCCAGCAATGATGAGCCCAATGAATAAGACTGCGATGATGATCGCCCAAGTGGAACTGCTTTTCTTACTCGTTTCAGGCTGCTCTTTGACTTCTGTAGAAGTGCTTTCTATTTGAATCTCTTCCATATCATCCTTTCAAAAAATAATTATAACCGATTCTTAAAGTCGCACTTTTTTCTGGATGTTAATCTTCAATAGTGAATTCGGCTTCTTGCAAGGTATGGAGCTTTTCCTTAGCAAAGATTTTAATATCTGCGAATATATTGCTTTGCTCCGTTTTGATTAAATCTTGCTTAACTAGTTCTAAAATAGCGAGAAATACAATAATGGCATTTAGCCGCGAATGGTCATTCCCAATCAAACCTTGAAAGGAAGTTTGTTCCGTCCTGTGAAGAACTGTCAAAATTTCCTGGACTTTTTGTTTAAGTGTTACTTTTGGGATACCTATCATGGTGCTGGCTGCCGGGGATGATTGTAGAGAGAGGAGTTTCAATAAGGCTTCAACCAAGTCTTGGTGTCCTAAGCCAGACATGTCCACTTTTATAGTTGTCGGAAAGGATTGAGGGACATGCACATAACAGCGCAAGTTAGCATTGATGCGTTCTTCTAACCACTGGGCTTGCTGCTTAATCTGGCGATAAAGCAGAAGCTGTTGGGCTAAGCTTTCTCCGATATCTTCTTCCTCTTCGTGAACCGGCGGGTGGGGGAGCAATGCTTCAGATTTGATTTGGATGAGCTTGGCAGCGGTCACCATAAAAGCAGAGATGTAGTCTGGGTTTGTATCCCGATGTAATTGAATATATTCCAGGAATTGGTCCGTCACCTGGGCGATCGCAAGCTTGGTGATGTCCAACTCGGCTTTTTGAATGAGATCCAGCAACAGGTCTAGGGGACCGGAGTAGACGTCAGTTTCAATTTCGTACTCGCCAGTTTGAGGCTGCCAAAGCTTGTTCATGATTTAATTATACACTTCCGTTCATGCCTATATCTACGAGGGTGTCGAAGAACATTGGTTAATCGATTCCATCCAAACTTTTCAAAGTTAAGTATTTCAATCTGCCCTCACCTGCAAACATCTTTCCCCTNNAACATATTGTGATCTTCTTGAACATAAAGTTATTCAAATCTTTATGTTCTGGACATTTTTAACAACCTCAATCTACCGCCTGTATGATAATATTAATATAGCCAATTAAATTTAGATTCTAAAATGACAACGTATTGCTGTTCACAATGTAAGTTAACATATCCTTCGAAGGGGTTGCCGCATCAATGCCCGCGCTGTGGGGGAACTTTTACCTTAGCAGAGTTTTCTTTCCCCCAAGTAGGCATCGCTTTGAGTAAATCGCCCGGCATTTGGCGTTACCAAAGTGCCTTTGGCTTATCTGAAAATTCTCCAATAACTTATCTCGGCGAAGGGAATACGCCATTAATCATTAGAAATATTAGTGGCGTGCGGTTAGCCTTCAAGTTGGAAAATTTGAATCCGAGCTGTTCCTTTAAGGACCGCGGAACTGCGGTATTGACGAGCATCCTTCTGATGCGTGGGATAAAAGAAGTGGTTGAGGATTCTTCGGGGAACGCGGGCGCCTCGTTAGCGATGTATTCAGCTGCATTTGGAATCCGAAGTAATATCTTTGTTCCAGCGATTGCCTCAGGTCCTAAATTAAACCAGATGAAGGCAAGCGGTGCAAATGTTATTTCTGTTACTGGTCCCCGGGAGAATGCCCATCAAGCAGCGTTGAAATACGTAGCAGAAACTGGATTTCCCTATGCCAGCCATGCCTTACTGCCTTTCGGATTAGCTGGGATTGCTACAATTTGCTTAGAAATCTATGAACAGCTTGAGGAACTGCCAGGTACAATCGTTGCGCCTGTGGGGCATGGCAGTCTATTTTGGGGAATTCAGCTCGGTCTACAAGCCTTGCAACAGCAACGTGATGTACACCAGGAAGTTAAAATGGTTGGTGTACAACCCGCAAGATGTGCCCCGCTAGTGGCTCTTTGGAAGGGACTACCCTTTGAAGGCAATACACAACCTGAAGGTTGTACACAACCATCTTTAGCAGAAGGCACCCAGATTTTGGCTCCTGTGCATGGTGAGAAAATCTTAAAATCCTTGCAACGGGGGAAAGATGAATTGGTCTCGATTGAGGAAGAGGATATCTTGCCTGCATTTTACAGCTTAGCCAATATGGGTTTTTATGTGGAGCCCACCTCAGCACTTGTTTGGGCGGCTTACCAAAAATTTGGCTCCCATTGGCCTGAGCCAATCGTTTTGATATTAACGGGTTCTGGATTAAAATTTCATCCAATATCATGATGAACTGCAGGATCGTTTGCTATCAAAGCTTTGATGTCAGACGATCAAGCAGCTCTGGATTGGAGACACATGCTTGATAAAAATGCCTCAAGCAGGTTTTATCAGAGCCTGCCGGCAAATTTTACTGATAAATTTTTACTAACCCGTGCTCTGACGCATCGCTCCTATTTGAATGAAAACCGTGCGGTAGTAGA
>DICP01000110.1:6416-28049 GCA_002417685.1 Candidatus Mesolinea sp. UBA5823 | reverse complement strand
ATTAGCCTTTTTCGCCCGAAAAATAGACCTTGGTTCAGCGCTGCTGTTAGGTAGGGGGGAAGAACAAGCCGGCGGGCGTGATCGCACTGCTATCCTTTGTGATGCTTTTGAAGCTCTCATTGCTGCTATTTATTTGGGAACGGATATCCAAACGGTGAAAGATTTCTTTTACCCCATGATAGAGAGTCAAATAGACAAAATTTTACAAAACCATACTGAAGAAGACCCGAAAAGCATTCTTCAGGAATGGTCTCAAGCTCAAGGGTATGCTTCGCCAGTTTATATCTTGGAGCGGGAAAATGGACCTGATCACGACAAGGTGTTTGAGGTTTCAGTAAGCGTGGACGGAAAAGAACTTGCCCAAGGTACGGGTGGTAGTAAACAATTGGCTGAAAAAGCCGCGGCTTCAGCAGCAATCCGAAAATTGGGTCTGCGAGAATAATCTATGCCCATCAAACTTGCATCGTTAGAGTTGAACGGCTATAAAACTTTTGCTCAGAAGACCACTTTTGACTTCCCTGCGCGCATTACCGCCATTGTTGGGCCAAATGGTTCCGGAAAATCAAATGTCGCCGATGCGATTCGCTGGGTCTTAGGAGAGCAGTCTTACTCATTGCTGCGTGCAAAAAAGACAGAGGACATGATTTACAACGGTTCAGACCAGCGCGCCCGAGCTGGAATGGCTTCCGTTTCCATCACTTTTAATAATGAAGATAATTGGCTGCCAATTGAGTATAGCGAAGTGGTACTCACCCGGCGGGCTTATCGAGATGGAACGAACGAATATCTGCTCAATAACCAGCGCGTTCGATTGAAGGATTTTTATGAGCTGCTGGCGAAAACTGGCTTGAGCGAGCGAACTTACACAATCATTGGTCAAGGATTGGTGGACTTAGCTCTCTCGATCCGTCCTGATGAGCGGAGTAAGCTGTTTGAAGAAGCCGCTGGTATTGGGCTTTATCGCACACGCAAAGAAGAGGCTCTGAAGCGCTTGGAAGCAACGCGGCGCAACTTAGAGCGAGCTCAGGATATTTTAGATGAGATCAAACCTCGCTTACGCAACCTGGAAAGGCAGGCAGTCCGCGCCCGGGAATACCTCACTATACAAGATAACTTACAGAACAAACTACGTCTTTGGTATGGCTACCATTGGTATAAAGCTCAAGAAGAGTTCGCAGGTGCTAAAGCGCAGCTGAACACAGCTCAAGAAGCCCGTGATAAGATCCAAGCTCGTGTTGATACGATCCACGTTGAGGCTGGGGACCTTAAAGAAAAGCTTACGACGGAAAGGGACGAGGTCGGCAGGTTGCATGAGCAGCTTGGCGCTTTCCATAGCCAGGTGCAGGCGAAAAACCAACAAATTGCCATTTTAGAAGAACGGGAAAGGTCACTGATCCGAGAGAAAGATCAACTCGAAAAGGATCTTTCTATTGTAGTAGAGACGATAGAGTCTGAACAAAAAAGCCTCAATGTAATGCAGGCGGAGATTGACCAAAAAAACCAGGAGTTAATGCAGCTTCAAGGGCAATTCACCCAAGTGGAAGCGCAACTCAAGGAAGCAAGAAGCAAAAAAGAAGCTTACGATACACAATATAAATTGTGGCAAAACCGTTTGATAAATGCTGAAAAAGATGCAGTAGTCATAAAATCCCGCAAGAGTGAAATTGCAGAGCGGATAAAAACGCTGCAAAATAGCATAAATTCAAATCAAGCTACGGCGCAGAGCCTGCAAGAGGAAGAAGGAGGAGCAGTCCGAGCTCATGAGGCTTTACTGGAAAAGCAACAAGCGCTTGAAAAAGATAGCAGTGCACTGGAACAGAACCTCAAGGAATTAGTGGAACAACAAGCTAATCTCAAGCACAAGCAGGAGCAGGTGAGCAGACAAATCAACCAGTTAAACTTGGAGAGGAACAAGCTTACCAATCAAATCGATCTGTTGCGGCAATCGCGGGAGAGCCTTTCTGGGTTCTCGGAAGGGGCGAAAATTGTCCTGAAAAACCCAAAATTCAGGCAGCAAGGCAAGGGTTTTACTGACCTTGCCACCAAGTTAGAGGTCCCAGAAGTGTATGAAAAAGCTATTACGGCTGCCCTTGGTGAAGCAATTGATCTGCTCGTTTTAGAGGATGGGGAACTTAATGATGTGCTCCTTATGGATATTGCAGCAAGCGTCAGCGAGAAGGTTGCGCTTGCAAGCAGCGATGGTGACCAATCTAAGCAATTGGAAGAGCTGCCACTGGATGAAGCTATCGTTGGCGTAGCTGCGGAGTTAGTGAACTATCCGCAGCGTTTGGCACCAATTATCCATCGGCTGCTTGGAGATTTTTTAGTAGTCAGCTCGATTGATAAGTTATTTCATCTTCCCCAAAAAGTCCGTGAAAGTTACAACTTAGTTACGTTGGATGGTCAGGTTTTGCATAAGAACGGCGTCGCCATTGTCGGAAATCAGCGGCAATCAGGCAAGGTTAGCTACATTCGCAGGTCAAAAGAGCTGGAAGCTGCGCTTGCTAAGGTGAATGCCGCTTGGGAAGAAGCTAAGAATCTAGAAGAAAAATACCTGCAAGAGAATCAGCAATATGAACATCTGCTCTTCGAAGCTCAAGCCCGCTTGCGAAGTTTAAATACACAAACGCAACAACTTCATAAAGAATTGTCTGCTGCTGCTGTAGCCATCGATAAACTTAGCAGCCGTAAAAAGTGGATAGAGAATCAGATTGAAGAAAGTCAGCAGCAGATTTCTAAGTTGGAAGCAGATCGCCTCGTTCTCGATGAGCAAGAAGGTAAAAATCAATTAGAAATCGAAACGGCGCAATCCGAATTGGAAAAGATAAAGCAATTGCTAGTAGAGCACTCAACGGAAGATTATGAGCACCAATTTCAGTATTTGCTGATGGAAATTAGGGTCGCTCAGCAGGCAGTTGAACATGAAGCCGCTACCCAAGAAGCTCTAAAACAACGGCTTGCTGAAGACGAACAACGGCTTCATCAATTGACCCAACGAAATGAGGACGCTGATCAAAACCTTCGCGAGCTTAAGGAGCAGAAAACAGAGCTAAACCAAGCAGTTGTCGAACTCAATAATCAGATTGGTACGCTAAAAACCGAACACTTAGACAAACGCCAGCAACAACTTGCTCAGCTTGAATCCCGCTATCAGGAACTGCTCAAACAAGAAGAAGCCCACCGCCAGGAGCTCAGCGTTACTGAGCATCAGCTTACACATTGCCAATTAGAGGTTAGCCGGAAACAAGAAAAGTTGGACTCACTCCGGAATCGCATCGAAAATGATTTTGGACTTATTCAGCTGGAATACCAAGGAGAAAACTTTAATCCACCACCGCTACCATTCCAGGATTTTTCGATAGATTCATTACGCTCAACGCCCATACCACCTGATACGACCGAAGAGGAAATAAAGGGACTCAAAGCGCAGTTACGCCGGATCGGTGTGGTGAATGTAGAAGCAGAGAAAGAATATCAAGAAACAAAAACCCGCTACGATAACTTCATCAGTCAGATCTCAGACTTGGAGGCAGCCATTAGTGACCTTGAAAGAATCGTAAAAGAACTCGATGAAGTTATGGAACGCGAGTTCCTCGAGACCTTTAAATCTGTAAGCGCTGAATTTTCGCGCATTTTTACACGTCTATTCAATGGCGGATCCGCACGGCTGATTCTTTCGGATAATAACGCTCCATTAGAGGGAGGGATTGAAATTGAAGCGCGCTTGCCTGGAAAACGCGAGCAAGGGTTAGTTTTACTTTCAGGTGGTGAACGAAGCCTTACGGCTGTGGCGCTTGTGTTTGCCCTTCTGAAAATCTCCCCAACACCGTTCTGTATTTTGGACGAGGTGGACGCGATGATGGACGAATCGAATGTGGGTAGGTTTATCGATTTGCTTAAAGACCTTTCGGATGACACCCAATTTCTTCTGATTACCCATAACCGTAATACCGTCCAAGCTGCTGATGTCATCTATGGAGTTACAATGGGGAAAGATGGCGTCAGTCAGGTGATGAGCTTGCAGCTTGAAGATGTTGATGAAGTTTTCCTTAAATAAGCTTCGCAATCAGAATTAATTCCAATTAAAAACAAGAGGCTGACTCTTTAGCCAGCCTCTTGTAGATTAAGAAAAAGTTTTTTTACTGTGAGTCAGTTGTTGGGTTAAAGACTGCGTTTTGCAATGAGCTTGGAACGGCTGGTGTCGCTGGAACATATTCAGTCCAATCCGGTTCGATTACGATATCTGTGCGGGAGTTTCGTAATTCTTGCAGCCAATTGATGAAGGTTGTCGTCTTGTAATTTTCAAAATCGGTGGCATTAAGGTAGTTTTCGCCTTTGGCAAGACATTGGATAATATGGTAACCGTATTCAGTTTTGACAGGGTCACTCACTTGCCCGGGTTCCAGGGCGAAGGCAGCTTCTTCAAATTCAGTTACCATTTGACCTTTTCCAAACCAGCCTAAGTCGCCGCCGTTATTCTTGGTGGCGGTGTCTGTAGAATAGTTAGCAGCTAAATTGTTCCAATCTTCACCATTCTTGAGTAATTCAAGGACGGTATTCGCTTCAGATTCTGTAGCGACTAGTATATGCCTGGCGTGCACCTGCAGTTGTTTAGGTTCAAGATCCGCGGTAATTGCCTCTTTGACTTTATCACGCAGCAACTGAGCTCGTATTGATTTCTCGATCACATCCGTTGGGATACCATAGATTTTTAAATTATCTTGATAATCTTTGAGGTTATTGCCAAAAACCTGTGTGGTGTAGACAGTTGGGGTGGGGGTAATCGTTGGCACACTCGTCGCAGTCGCCTCTAGAGCTGGGGTAGCGTCAGTCGGAACTGGTTGAGAAGTTGCGGTTGGTGCCAGTGTTGGTGTTGATGTGTTTGTGGGCTCCCAACCCTCTGGAGTATTTGTTGCCGTCGGAAGAGAGGTAGGTGTGTCGGTAGGTTGAATAATCGCTATTTCTGTTAGGGACATCGTGGGTGTGTTTACGGGAGTGGGTGTAATGGTAGGTGTTGGCGTCCCATTAGGATAGAAGTTAAAAGCTTCTTGCATTGCTTGTGCAAGCTCTTCATCTGTGACGGTGATTCCGCGCTTGGCTGCTTCTTCTTCGATCAAGATATCTTCAATCATGGTGTTTAGAACTTGTTCACCAACGGATGTCGGGTTATTAAGCGTAAGAACTAAATCCTGTGCACTGGTAAGGAATGACTCACCATAGCTGCCAAACATTTGATAGTAATAGTAGTAATTATCGGCTTGATTAATCATGTTCAAACGGGTGTATTTGACCATAGGTTCAAATTCGCGAACCTTAATAGTTTTTTCCCCTACCGAAGCAATTACCTTGTTTGGAGTAATCACATATCTATCGATGAGAACATAGCCAAGTAAGACCACCACAATTACAGTAACTGCGATAGCTCCAGTGAGGAGAAGACGCGTTTGTTTCGCCTCTTTTTCCTGTTTAGCGACATGCTTTTTAGTAACCTGCTTGGGTGGAACATTATTTTTGGCCATACTGGATTACTCCTACGAATTTGAGTCGGACCACACGTCACCAGTGAAGGGGATGAGCGCGATATGACGGGCATTCTTAATTGCCTGAGCGATTTCACGTTGATGTTTGGCGCAAGTGCCAGTTTGACGACGGGGGCGAATTTTACCGGTCTCGTTAATAAAACGCATCAGTAAATCGGTGTTTTTGTAGTCAATCACCAGATTTTTATCGGTGCAAAACTGGCAATATTTGGGTTTAGAATAATAACGGCGGTTAGAGCCATTGCCATTAGATTTGTAATCGGTCATTTTTGTCCTTTCTATGCCTTTTTAACAATGATATAACGCAACACATTCTCGTTATATCCCAGGGAACGCTTTAGATTGGCGACTTCGTCTGGCTCACACTTGAAGTTAACACAGACATAATATCCCTCGTTCATTTTACGAATGGGATAAGCCAATTTGCGTTTTCCCCAACGGTCGACCTTGTCAATTTCGCCGTTGCTATTCTTGATCAAGGTTTCGATGTTTTCTACAATGCCATCTGTGGTGGCATCGTCCAGGTCTGCCTGGAGAATGTAAACTAATTCATATTCACGCATTTATTTGAGGCTCCTTTCCTCGGGTTTGCTCCTATTGGTCGCCTTGGGCGGGCAGGAGTGGAAGGTATCAGGTATTCCTGAATTTAACGCTGATTAGTTTACCACAACATTTTTACAATGCAAGTGAAATCAGAAAAACAAATACCGGCAATTGCCGGTATTTTATTCTTTAAAAGGGGCTTTCATGGTCAATCTTCGACTAAAGCCCGGCTGACCAAGGTATTCACTATCGAGACAATAATCGAGCCTAAAAGAGCAGCCCAAAAGTTCTCCACGTAGAAACCGAAATTAAACCAGTTTACGGTAATTGACGAGGCTAACATGAATACCGCTGCATTTAAGACCAAGCTGAATAAGCCTAAGGTTAAAATAATCATCCCACACGAGGCAACCTTAAGAAGGGGCAGTAAGGTGGCATTCAGCAAGGAAAGCACCAAAGCCATCACCGCATAAGCGCCCCAGCTACCTTCGCTGACCTGAATCCCAGGGACTAACCATGCAGCCACCAAAAGTGCCAGAAAAATGGCTAACCAACGTGCTACAAATTTCATCGTTTTGTTCCTTTCGTTTTTAGATATTATCTTGCATGGTCATGATGGCTTAACTAGATAATCTATCGATTTATAGCCAGAGGCGCCCTTGACAGGATTCGAACCTGCAACCAACAGCTTAGAAGGCTGCTGCTCTGTCCATTGAGCTACAAGGGCTTCCAAACTTATTGTATAACAAACTAGGCTAATTATATAGGCTTTATTCCTCGATAAACTTTTCCGGAGCCTATCGTTCTAAGAATTAGATCTGCAGGTCGATTAATGAGCTTAGAAAGCTCAACCGGTGTTAGCGGCTGATTTTGATTGACCAAAAAGATTTTAAAGATGGAGTCGACTAAGGCAGTGTTCTCAGAAAGAAAATCGGGTTGACGGGCACAGTGATTAATGAGCGTATAGAGAAGGGCATCTTCTTTTGTAACCTCACCGGTCTGTGGATTGACCAAGTCAATTTGATCTTCGTAGCTAAAGTTTGCTAAAATTTTTTTATGTTCCTCGCAGAGAAAGGATTGGAGGTAGACTTTCCAGTTTTGGTCCTGATTTTTCCACCAATCAAAATCAACTCTAAACTTCGTGTTTAGCGTGGGTTTGATTAGGCTTGAGAACTTAGAATCCATTTAATCTCCTGTTAGTCTGTTTCTGCCAAGTTGTAATAATTATCTCCAACATGAACAAATTCGCTGCTCTTCGATAAGACTTCTAACAGATCAAAAGGTGGTGTGCGGCGGATAACATTAATCGAGGCATACAAATCAATAAAGTGGACATGTCTCTGATTGTCTAGCTTAGAGAGCTCGGTCATCATGCGTTTTACGTCCGATCTCAGGCTGATATTTTTTGAGCGCCGTTGGTTCCATAAATTATCGAGGGAAACGACATCCGGGATAGCAATAGCCATGCGATCATGGATGCCTGCGTAAATTGGTTGCCGCAACAATGCAATAACCAAACCACCATCGGCACCGACCAGGACGGTCTTGATCCATTCTTTATTCGAGCGCTTTTTCTGCGGTACGATTTTTACGACACTAGGGTCTTCAGTGGCAGCAATTTCGATAATACTCCCAGGAATGAGGTTTTGTCTTTCGAACCAATCACGCACACCAAAGACGTATCGATGCGGACGAACAACCCAGGCAGAAATTTCTTCATCATTTTGTGCATCCACGAGCGTAAATTTAACATGCTCTGTTTCCAAAGCTGTCGGGAAGATTTGGGCTGTCGCTGGAGTAATTGGGAGAGTACCAGTACGCCAATGAGGATAGTTTAGGACAATAGATGCCTGGTTAATTCGTTCCTCGGGTTCTGGAATTTCGCTTAGGGTCAACTCATCATTTAAGCTAAGGATCATCTTAAGTGTGTCCTCGGAAATTTCAGGAAGTTCAGTAACTTCAGTAACTTCAGGTTCAACTCTTAGAAAAAGCGGCACTTCCCGAACCTCTTCAGGTTCGAAACGGCGTAAAAACCAGGCAATTTTGCCGCTTGTTCCAACCTCATCAAAGCGTGGATCTTCTTGCATCGCGTAGTTGAGAGAGAACTCTAAAAGCTTCAAGTTATCTGTCTGATCGAGTTCCATTTGCTTGAGCAACTCTTCGGGGCTCATCGGTCCGCCTTTTTGGGCATCCAATAAAGCTTCAGCGAGATTAAGGTAACCCTGGTTAATGTCGATGAGCAAAGACTTTGGAAACCATGTTCCACCAATGCGGACGATATCGCTTTGCTCTTCGAGCGCTACCCGCAGCTTCTTCCTGATATCTGCTCCATAGGTCTTGAGCACCGTTTCAACTGTCTGATCATCGCTAGAATCAACTTTATTACGTTGGGTATTAAGGGGATGCTCTGCCAATTCAGCTGCAAATTCGCGCTTTTCACCGTCCTCGAATTCAACGGTGATTACCTTGAAGTCCCCGATTTCAGGGTTGTTCCCCTGCCTGGCAGCACTAACCGTTCCGCTTTTCCAATCCAAATGTGGAAACGTTATTTGTTCCCCGGGCGTGTATTGTTCTTTAGGGAGATAAACTTTGCCTAGGGTCTTCTGACGTTCTTCAAGCACTTTTCTTTCATGTTCTAAGCGGTTATGGACGAGAATTCTGGCTAAACTTTCAATGGAAAGAGGAGTTTCTGTTTCAAAAAGGTAAGCCAGTAAATATTGTAAGTCTGCGTCTGTAATCGTGAGATTTTTCCAGCGCTCATTATTTGAATTATTCTGCGGTACTGCCATTCCAGACCTCATACATTTATTATTAGTGGCTGAATTATACATGAAAAAGGCATAATACATGTTTATAAGAATGCGTGAGACAATAGCTAGAAGTATTGCGCATAGCCATTATATTATAATCAATTTTCAATACATACATTTTGCTAATCGTGACGAAAAAATTCTACTTCACGAAAAATGCTATCAGGATACCAATAAGCAGCCCCAGAAAAGAAGATACGACTAGCATAAATGCTTCCCCCCGCTTTATTTTTTGTTTAATTGCTTTTGTTGGGACCGTAGTGCCCAAGTAGATGGAACTTCGTCCACCTCGCTTCTCAATTTTTATGGTTGGCTGAGAGCTTAGATCGGCTTCTCTAGATTGCTGGGATAATATTGAACGGATTGGCTCAGGATCTATGACCTGTTGTGCATTCTGAGCCAAGTATTCCAATCGCACTTCATCAGGAGCTGAAGGGGGTGGGGCAATCGCCTCTTTACGTTCATGCCCCCTTTTCCCTATTGGCAGCAATATATTCCAAAAATGGATTTCTAATGTTTTGAACAGGTTTATCATTCGGCTTTCTATCCTCTGGAAGAAGACATTTTTATAATGTTCCCTTCCTCATCCGCGACCACCCGTACTGTCTGTTCCAAAGCTTTCCCTGTTGGAAGTTTATCGGTTTTTGTAAAAATCAATAAATATCTACTTCCTTGGGCACTAACCTTAGGTTTGACTCCTTGAAGTGCGGGAACACGAGCGTAAACACTTTGGCAAACCTTTTTTATTGCTGCGGAATCCATGACTTTACCCTTTGATTCATCTTGATTGATATGAACGCCGCCTGAGAAAAGCGGGCACATCTAAATTGTTTTCCGGCTCCACCTTGGTTAGATAATCCTCCTGGCTAATCTCGTTGAAATCTTGAAACTTTGTGCTTTTGTCAGATTTGTTTTTCTCTGTGTTCCATTCAGCGGCGTTATCTGAGACCGTCTTTTGTTCAAAAGGGACATCATGCGATTTATTTTCCCTCATCTCTCCCGGCTTATTGCCGATTCCAGTCACGATCAGAATGAGTTGTACGCGGTCCTCCATGCGCGGGTCGGTGATGACGCCGGGAATAATATCCGCATGATATCCGGAGGCTTCTTGGAGAATTTGTAAAGCATCGGTAACGTCGCGGAAGGAAAGGTTTGCACTGCCGGTGAAATTCGCGATCATATTCGTAGCGGAATAGAGATCAATTTCATCGAGCAAGGGATGGTGTAACGCTTTTTCAATGGCTTGTTTGACCCGGTCTGGGCCGCTGCCCGTGCCGATAGCCATAAGAGAGCCACCGCCACGCTGCATAACGCTCTTGATATGCGAAAAATCAACGTTAATAAGACCAGTTTCTGTTATGAGCTCAGAGATGCCCTGTACGCCCTGACGCAGCACATCGTCAGCCAAGGTAAACGCCATTTCCAGCGGCAAATCACGCGGGGCTACCTGAATCAGCTTATCGTTGGGGATTGCGATGAGCGTATCTGCAAACTGGCGCAGCTTTTGCAAACCAAGCTCACAATTTTTTTGCCGTTTCCCCAACTCGAAGGAGAAGGGTTTCGTAACGATGGCGATCGTAACTGCGCCTACTGCTTTAGCCACCTTGGCGGCGATCGGGATAGCACCTGTACCTGTACCCCCTCCCATCCCTGCCGTGAGGAAGACCATTTCAGCGCCGTCCATAACTGCAGCGAGATCGCGGTAACTTTCTTCTGCAGCTGCTTCACCAATTTCAGGAATGCCGCCTGCTCCCAAGCCGCGTGTAGCTTTGGGGCCCAATTGGATCTTGTTAGGTGCTAGATTAGTTCTCAGCACCTGTGCGTCGGTATTACAAGCGACAAAGGTTACCCCTTGCATTCCGCTCTCAATCATGCGGTTGATTGCATTACAACCACCGCCACCTAAGCCCATGACTACAATTTTGGGTTGCGGACTAGAGATCGGGGTTCTTGAAGAATAAGAAGGATTTGTGCTCATTTTTTCACCTCGGGTATATTATCAGGCAGTAATCCTGATGCTATTAACAACTTTCTCATCTACTTGGCATCCAGCTTCTCGGAGCATTTGGAGGTCATGCTCGCTAAAAGCTGAATCTTCGTTCCATATGGTAACTTTACGCGCGTTCATTGCTTCAATCAGCGAGAAACCAATCGTTGGCCGAGCCTCGCGGATAATTGGACGGACGCGGTCTAATATATTCTCAGGGATTCCCCAGTCATAGGAGGGTAATAGCAAATAATGGTCGATTGGATACAACCACTGTGCGACGCGATCTGCGACAGGGTATTCCTCATTTTTCTTTGAAGTTTCTTTGATTTGTTTTTTATAAAGACTAACCGTCTCTTGTTTTGGATTGCCTTGTTCATCAAACCACGCCGCTTTTTCCAGTGAATCAGCCTCATTTGAGCTAAGCAGCCAAAGCAGGCAACCTATAATCTCCTCGGGTAAGCTATTTTCCTTTTCTGCACCGGCAGGGTCAGAGTTTGCCAACGTTACCAAATCTTCAAAGTTAAGCGCAGGGTCCAATTGGTTTTTTTCGATGCTAGCTGCTCCAAACCAAAATAAGAACATTTTAGGCGTGATGTTAAGTGTTGACTTTATAAGGTCTCGGTACCATTCCCAAGTATTGATTCCCTGATGATCCTGCTCGCCAATTTCGGTTTTGCTGTATGGGCGCGGGGCTTTCCACTTCGCTGTTGCGCCCTTGCCCCATGTAAGAGATTTAGAAAAGGTTTGGCCACTGACAGCCATATGTAAATTGGCAGTAAAGTCAAGCGAGCGACGCTGTTGAACTAATTGCAAAACCTTTTTCAGGAAGGAAAGATCCCAATAATCACCGCCTGGCTGTAAAGGAGGGAAGACCGGAATAAGGTCGTTTTGCTCTGCAATGCGCACAAATGGCAAGTACCGATCTAAAAACCGTTCAACAAGGTCTCCCTGAGACCAGGTACCTTCCATCCACGATGACTTTACATTAGGGCTTTTAAAGAAAACTACATATTTAACGCCCCAACGCGCATAGGCTGAAAGCAGCACCGACAAGTCATCAGGTTTGGTATTGTCATTGATCCGCACGTCAAAGTCAATGATTGGTTTAATACCTCCCTGAACTAAACCAGTAATAAATTCTTCTGGTATTGCCTGGGTGGTTGAGCTTTTTACGACAAGCCAGCCGGCATTAAGCGCTTGTAGCTCTGGCAACCAAAGATTGAGATCCCGGACCTGGTAGTGGTTGACATCTTGAAAGTAGTGAAATCCCAGTCGTTTGTTCATGGCTTTTCCTATGGTTAATTGCAAATTCAGCTATGATGATGCAAGATATATGCCATAAATCGTCATATTATTATGCTATAATGTCGCGGATGATTCTGATCACTGGTAGTACCGGCTTCATAGGAATGGAATTGCTCAATCAGTGCTTAGAAAGTGACCGTCCCATTCGGTTGTTAATTCATCCTAAAGAACCCACGTTAAAACTTCCCAAAAGCGTCCAGTTTGACGCTGCGATCTGCGCGTTTTCGGATGAACGGGGGCTGAAAGCTGTGCTACAGGATGTTGATGTGGTTTACTTCATTTCCTTAGCCGATCAGAGCACCGCGAACATTGACCTCCAACAAATCGAAATTAGAGAAATCGAAAGTTTTGTCCATGCGGCAAAAGTCGCTGGTGTAAAAAGATTTATCTACTTGAGCCATTTGGGCGCAGATCGCGCCTCGGCTTTTGATCTGTTGAAAGCCAAGGGAATTGCAGAGCACATCATTAAAGAATCTGGCATCCCTTATACTATTATTCGCAGCAGTATTGTTTATGGTAAAGGAGATGTTTTTTCCGAAAATTTAGCTCGCTGGATCCGCTATTTTCCTGGTCGTGTTCCAATACTTGGCGATGGCAATGTCAACTTACAGCCTTTATGGGTACGAGACCTGGTGACCTGTATGTTGTGGGCATTGGATATGCCTTCAACTGAAAACAGCATCATTGAAATCGGTGGACCTGAATATCTCACTTTGCTAGAAATCCTACAGATTATTGCTCAAAAACTGCGAAAGAAACGCAGTTTTTTCGCTGTGAATACAAACCAATTGCAACGTTGGCTGCGTTTGATACGTAGCTTGCACCGTGATTTTCCCCGCACAGCTTATTGGACGGATTATTTTATTGAAAATCAAATTTGTGCATTGGATTCTATTCCGCGCATTTTTGGTATAAATCCTGCAAGATTCCATCAGAACATTGATTACTTAATTCCACAGACAAAAGGAATTTAAAGAAAAATTATGAAGATTTGCATACATGGTCATTTTTATCAGCCCCCGCGAGAAGACCCCTTTTCAAACTATATCCCTGACGAGACTGGCGCAGAACCATTCAGAAACTGGAATGAGCGAATACTTTTTGAGTGTTATCAGCCTAATGCTAAAGCGAGAAATTTTGAGAAACTCAGTTTCAACGTTGGCCCCACTTTGTTCAATTGGTTAGCGGACTTTGATCCTGAAGTGAGCGATATGATCATCGAGCAGGAGCAGGAAAATTACCATCGTTTTGGGGTTGGGAATGGGATGGCACAGGGATATAACCATCTCATTATGCCTTTAGCCACCCTTGAAGATAAAATCACCCAAGTGCGCTGGGGGATAGAAGATTTTTATTACCGCTTTGGGCATAAACCAGACGGGCTATGGCTGCCCGAAACTGCTGTAGACCTAGAAACGCTATGCGTTCTCTCAGATTGCGGCATTAAATTTACAATTTTAGCCCCGTGGCAAGTAATTCCGGAAGAGACGAGCCGAGGTCCTTTTCTGATTGACTTGCCTAATGGGCGGGAGCCATTTATCGTATTCACTTATGACCAGGAATTGAGTACTCAAGTTAGTTTTAATCCAAGCGCAACGGTCAATGGCGACCTCTTTTTGGATAATCTTCTTCACACCCGCCCTGACAACCCCAATGAATTGATACTGATTGCCAGTGATGGTGAGCTTTATGGGCATCATCAACCATTCAGAGATTATTTCCTTTCTTATCTGATGGATGGTGCCGGAACGCGTAGGAATATCGAATGGACTTATCCAGCTAAGTGGCTGCAAGAGCATAAAGTAACAACCAAAGCCCGGCTGGTAGAAAATTCTTCCTGGTCGTGTATGCATGGTGTAGATCGCTGGAAGCAAGCTTGTGGGTGCACACCGAACGCCACTTGGAAGGCAGCCCTGAGGGACGCCCTTGACCACACCGCAGAAATGCTGGATACACTTTATATTCAAACGCTTTCACCAATTTTTCCCGAACCGTGGGAGCTTCGGCATCGGTACATCGAGGTACTTTGGGGCAAGCGCACACTACAAGATTTGTGCTACCAGCTTTCAGGGAGAAGGCTCTCGCCAATGGAATTGAATACCGTTCAAGATCTGCTCTCGGCGCAATATGAACGGCAGCGAATGTTCACCTCTTGCGGATTTTTTCATGACGAGTTCTACCGCTTGGAACCACAAAACAATATCGCTTATGCTGCCAAAGCGGTCTACCTGACCGAACGCGCAACGGGCGCCGAGCTTAGGTCGGTTGTTACCGATTTGCTCCAACGCGTGCAAAGTGAAAAAACAAGCCTGAGGGGCGATACCGTCTTCTCTCAGACGATGATGCGCGCTCAGGCTGAGAAAGCGGCTTAATCCAGCGCTGCTTGGAGTTGATCGAGCCGGAATTCGGATTGCGCAAAAGCTTTTTGCAGTGCATCGAAAATTGGCTCTGCCCGCAAGATAGCTTCAACTTGTTCAACCGAAGAAATGCTTGGATCAGATGCATAACGTAAAATCGTGCCAATGTGCATATACCAAAGCATGGACTCAAATTTCTCTTTATTGAACCAAAATACCTGGTTATATTCGTTTAATTCCAGGTATTCTTTGAATTGCTCATCTTGCAGCCACTGCTCTAGAAGCTCGCTTGAGGTCAAATCTTTTTCGGTTAGCCAGTTCGTGTTAATCAACATCCATTTAATAGCTTGGCAGGCTTTATAGGCTTCGTAATCGCCAAAACCTAAGCCCTTTAGAGTTTCTTTAACCAATTGCGAAGTTGGTTCTTCATCTAAGAAGCGTCGCGCGGTTTGCGTGTTCTCTGCTTCATTAGCAGGACCAGCTAAGTTGCTAAGGAAATTCCAGATAAGCAGTACAAACTTAGCCCGCGGATCGATTTCTTGCAAAGCTTTGCTTAGCAGGGGGGCAATCTTCTTGCCGGAAAGTACTAGTTTTTTATCTAAGTTTTCTAAGTCAAGAATTTGCCGCAGGCATTTTTCGAGATGTTTGCTTGCAGCTTCCATATCGCCGCCCGACGCAAGCCCTTGGCCCTGCATAGCGTAGCCAGCTTGGCGTATCAGGTCTAAATTAACGCGGAGTAAGCTTTCAAGTGAGGTTGGGTTTTCCCTATCCTGCGCTAATTCAATCAAGTTATTCAAGTTAGTGGGGTTGATGACTTGCCCAAGTGGCTGCAACACCGGTCCAAGCACGATTTCCCGTCTGGCGACGTCTAAATTGGAGACACCACGGCCATTGAGGTGTGCGTTTAGTTCCTCATATTCCCGCCCGCTCACAAGCCGAAAATCCATGAACACATGATGCTTATAAGCGTCAAGGGCAAAGAACATGCCATGTTCGCGAATATCTTGCACCGAGCGGATATATTCGAGTTTTTCGATGTAGTCTCTAAAAGTCACAAAAGTGTTGGAATCACTGCCGAGTTGGAGTGCGTCGGCTAATTCACTTGTCTCCAGATGGACATTCTCAGAACCTTTCACCAGATAGGGCACTGAGGTTTTAATCCAACCCGAGGTGGTACCATAACGGTTATGGTAAACCACTAAAGCTGCTTGACCGCTCTCGTTATTACTGTAAGCAAAAACGTTCTCATCTACACTTCCTGAAGGCGTATAGAAGTCATACAGCCTGAAGTTATCCACGTTGGCAAAGATGCGCCGGCGGTGAACAAGAGGGAAGACATCGGTTTCGTGCCGATGTATGAGATAGTAATCTGGGGTTTCATCCCAATAGGGGCGGTAATATTCCATGCCGTATTTCTCGGCATAACCCTCGATTTGCCCATGCCCAAACATCGGCAGCCCTGGCATCGTAATCATCACCGTACAAATACCAAAGTATTTATCGCCTTTGCCAAATTGTTCTACCGCGGTTTTTTCATCTGGGTTATTCATAAAGTTAACATAGCGCTTGAGAATTTGCGGGTCGTAAACCAATGTGTTTTTAATCAGCTGGCGGTACTTATCGTTTTCCTCATTGCGCAGCATGTTCATAAACGCACTGTTATACACGCGATGCATGCCTAAGGTGCGGACAAAAAAGCCTTCCATCAGCCAGAAAGCTTCTGCTAGGAGGAGCGTATCCGGAACCTCCTTAGCTACCCGTTCGACCACTTCGCGCCAAAATTCGTTAGGCATAGCACGGTCAAATTCCTCTTTGGTCATGGCATGCTCAGCGCGCGAGGGAATGTCGCCTCCAGTGCCCGGCTGCGGGAACCATAGACGCTGATAATGTTTTTTTGTCAGCGTCATGGCTGCATCGAAGCGAATAATGGGGAACTTGCGTGCAACTGAAAGAATGGTCTGGATGACGGCTTCGCGTACCTCTGGGTTGAGGTAATTGAGTTGAGCTGTATCATTCCAAGGCATACTGGTGCCGTCATTTCCATGATAAATAAAGCGCGTATCGCCATTGCGGTGGTCATAGCGCTTGAATACAACCGCAGCATCGCTTCGGGTGTAATAGTGGTCTTCGATGTTAATGCTAATATCTGGGTTTTGAGAGAGATCTGGTCCGTTGAAAGTGTAATTTGGAAATGGGCTGTAACTCTGACCGATAAACCAGTCTGGGTGCTCATAAACCCAATCTGAGTCGATGCCCATGTGATTGGGAACCATATCACTTGCTAAGCGAATCCCGCGCTGGCCGGCACGGTGACTAAGGTTCTGATAAGCGGTTTCTCCACCTAAGCGCTCGGCGATCTGGTAGCGTGCCAGCGAATAGGCTGAGGAGACTGCATCCGGATTGCCGCACATTTGTTTGATGCNNTTTGAAAGCTGATTGAGCCACACAAAAGTGTTTTTAGCAATCATCACTACCCTTGGCATCCAATCGCTATCAGGGCTAAAGCGCTCTACTTCAAGATCTTGGCTTGCATAGTCCGGCACCAGCGTAGGCCCTGGGCCGGCAAAAATAGCGCGCTCTTCCTCCTTGATCAAATCAAGGCTGCCAAGCAGGCGATAAAGGAATTTCCCAAGATATTTAGCCCAATGTTGGCGGATGTACTCTAACTGACCGCTCAAGGATTGCGGCACAACGATGGCAGGCGTGCGCAACATTGTGACAAGGTCCTGATTTTCAGGACCAAAGAAAGGTTGATGCTTAAAGAACACTTTGATGCCGTCAATGATTTGATCATAAGCAGTGGTTTTTTGGAGCTTACTGTCGTCGAAAAGCTCAGAATGAGGTTCAGCTGCTGGGTTGGCGTTAGTTAACCAGAGCATCAGCAATTCTTCGATTGCTAACTGATAGTTTGAAACGCCCTCTGTTTCGCCAGCAAGGTAATCCTTTAAACTAACCTTGCCCTGATAGACCTCCACAGGTGGAAACTCGTTCAAAAAAGCTTCCAAGCTGGATCCAACCTTTTCCTTACCTAATTTAGAAATCAGCTCAGTATAGAGTGCTTCGCGAATGTCCTTTCCATATTCCTGATAGTATTCCGATACGATAAGATGAAAAATCTCGTCAATCAATCCTAAAGCGTTAATTTGGCCTGGGGAAACAAAGCCTTTATCTCCCGGTTTTTTCTGAGCATTAATCTGCGCAGCAAATTGGCGCGCAGCCTGAAAATTGGCAAAAATGACATTACCGTTTAATGAGAATAAGACCTGGTCGAACTGATACTTATCGCGGCTTGCACGGGAAACATGGAACTCCATCATGAGGGCTCTCCTTAATTATGCTGGCTGTGACTCTACAATGATGTTCAATAATACCCTATAGGTTCTACAGCCAATGGACATATTATCCGGTGGTTTTTGATTCCTTAGGGTGCTCTTGAACACCGGCACTGTGGTAATTTTATCATTCTTGTCTGAGAATGTGGGTGAAAATATTCGAGCCCGATCCGCCGATGTTTTGTGCCATCCCATAGCGGTTGCGCTGGACTTGGGTAGCACCGGCCTCTCCATGTAATTGCAAGGTGACTTCGACAAGTTGGTAAATACCAGTCGCACCAACGGGGTGGCCACGCGCTTTCAATCCTCCCATGGTTGCTACAGGGATTTCCCCATCGATCTTTATTTTTTCTTCTAACGCCATGCGTGGACCTTGACCAGGCTCACAAAAACCGCAGGATTCTAATGCCAAGGCTGCCATAATTGAAAAAGCATCGTGATATTCGAATACGCCGATATCCTTAGGGCTTATGCCGGCTTGGGCATATGCTTTGCGAGCGGATTCCCGTGCGGCGAAAAGCTGCATGGGGTTTGCGCGATGCTGAATTGAGATGGTATCCGTTGCTGCTGCAGATGCTGCCACGCTTACAGTCCGGTGCTTCCCATTTGGTCGGGAATTGGTAATAAAAATCGCAGCTGCGCCGTCACACACTGGGGAAGCGTCTAACAAGTTGATTGGGTCGCAGACCATGCCGGCACGTTCAAAATCAGCTGCACTAATCTTGTTGTGAAAGCGTGCATTAGGGTTGTGCACCGCATTTGCATGGGCATTAATCGAAAAACCGGAGAAATCCCGTGCTTCCCAGCCATATTCATACATATAGCGGCGCATCAATAATGCATTTAGCGCCACAAAAGAAACACCAAAATCGCCTTCAAGTTCAGCATCAGAGGCAGTCACTAGGCTGGCAGTTATTTCGTTGATGGGCGAATCGGTCATTTTTTCTACGCCTATGATTAGCGCAGAGGACAGTTCTCCTGACCCTACAGCCATCAGACCTGCCCGAAAAGCAGCAGCTCCGGAACCGCAAGCGGCCTCGATGCTCAGGCTTTCCTTGTGATGCGCACCGATCCAATCAGCAATGAGTGCACCTAACTGCAATTGCTTATTAGCGGTGCCGGACATCATATTTCCAATAAAGATGCCCTCCGGATAACCCAACTCGGCATCTTCAATAGCCATGAGCGCAGCATCTCCAGCTAATTCCTTAAGAGATTTCTCCCAATTTTCTCTAATGGGGGTTTGACCAACCCCAGCGATATATACTTTTTCCATACAAGTCCCTTATTCCTCTCAGGTTTCAATTTATTCTATTGCTAAAGTCTCTAAAAAACTCTCAAACTTTGTGCGCTTGTAGGTATAATCTCAGAAAATGACCTAAAGGAGCCCAAAATGGCGATCTTTGATATCAGTATAGGCATCGATGAAAACTTGCCGCTCTGGCCAGGGGACCCAGAACTAAGGCTGCATTGGGCAGCGAACATCGAACAGGGTGATTTGGTAAACCTCACTGAACTTTCTATGAGTATCCATACCGGTACACATATCGACGCACCCTTGCATTTTTTGCTTAATGGTAAACCGATCGATAGTTTGAGCTTAAATGTTTTCGTGGGGGAAGCTCAGGTTGTGGCGATTCCACAAGATGTGAATTTGATCACTGTTGATATTTTGCAAGATGTATGCGAAATTAATGCAGCCCGGATCCTCTTTAAGACTAAAAATTCGCAACTTTGGGAGACTTCTAAATTTCAGCAGGATTACGTCGCCTTAGAAGCCAGCGCAGCCCAATGGCTGGTGGATCAGGGTGTACAGCTGGTCGGGATTGATTATCTTTCCATCGCGCCTTTCAAAGACCCAGCCCCAACGCACGAGATTCTGTTAAGGAATAACATAGCCATCGTTGAGAGCTTGGATTTGCGTTCGGTCGAACCTGGACTATATACCTTGATTTGCCTACCACTTAAGCTGGTGGGCAGAGAAGCTGCACCCGCCAGGGCGATCCTGCTTAGCTCAGAAGCATAAGCGACCTGCACATAATCTAGTTTTTAGCTAACCCTCGATAATGGGCATTGTTATCAGGTGAAAAGCCAAGGTTTCCACATCGCGTGCCTTTTTAGAATCTCCTAACTGCTCAACAATTTCTTCGATGTGGGAGCGGATAACAGGGTCGTCCTGCAAATATTGATAGGGATCTAAATCCCCGGAGAAAATCTCTTCTAACCCCATACGGGTATATAACTCACTGACCATCCCATAGCTCCATTGATCCGAAATCCTCAGTTCATCTGCCAAGTCTCGCCTGCCGATGGAGAAGATAATTGCCAGGCGAGCGATCTCTTCTTGCCGGGTAGTTAATCCAGAAAAGGTCCTGCCACGCAAAACCATCTTGTTGGGTGGTAAGGCAATATCATTTTGGTAGAAAGCTTCTTCAGTGCCAGGGGTGAGCACAAAATTCCCCTCGGAGGCAAAGGTTAATGCCCATGCTAATGAAGTTGAAATCTCCTGTTTTAGCAAATAGCCATTTAATAGGCTGGGGTTAGTTTTTCTGAGCAAGCGAATATTGGTATCAGAAGCAATGAATATCACTTTGGGATGATTGGCAATCTGGGTTAGCTCATTAAGCTGTTGGCTAAATCGAGCCCAGTCTTTGTTTGTATCCAAGTCTACCAAGAGCAAATCTGGCTTTGGGAGCATCGGTTTAATCGATTTGGCAAGGTTATCATGCAGCGTGAGTTCGGCAATCACACGCGTACGCCAATCGCGAACGAGGAGCAAACACATCCAGTTCTGTGAATAAATATCGTCACTTACGATGGTAACTAAAATATCTTTGGACATCATTCCTCTCTAGTAATTATCCGTGAAATTCCGGCGTACTTTCTTCAGGTATTATAATTACAAACACTTATTTTTTTATTGAAAAGTACTATGAGGTGAAAAATGACACAAAGGGTAGCGGTCTTGACAAGTGGTGGTGATGCCCCCGGTATGAATGCAGCCATCCGAGCAGTGGTGCGTTGTGGTGTTAGCAAAGGTTGGCAGATGTATGGCGTCTTGCACGGTTATAAAGGTCTTATTTCTGGTAATATCAATCAAATGACCACGCGCGATGTGGGTGGGATTATCCAGCGTGGCGGTACGATACTGGGGAGCGCACGCTGCCCAGAATTTATGACGGTCGAAGGCAGAAAACTCGCAATTCGAAATCTAAATCAGGCTGGGATCGATGTATTAGTTGTTATTGGAGGTAATGGTTCCCAAACTGGTAATTATGAATTGCATCGTTTAGGCTTCCCTGTGGTTGGGATTGCCTCGACTATTGATAACGACCTTTCTGGTTCGGATATCACCATCGGCGTGGATACAGCCTTGAATATTGCTCTAGAAGCTATCGACCGCTTGAAAGTTACAGCTTCTTCCCACCAGCGGGCATTTATTGTTGAAGTGATGGGGCGCAAGTGCGGTTATTTAGCTCTCATGGCTGGCATTGCCGGCGGTGCTGAAGCCATCACTCTGCCAGAGGTACCAACGAATCCCGAAGAAGTTGCCCAAACCTTGCAGCTTGCCTATGAGCATGGCAAATCCCATGCCATTGTGGTTGCCGCCGAAGGCGCCGACTACAACGCTGCTGCTTTGGAAGAATTTTTTATCAGAAACAAAGAACGTTTAGGGTTTAGTGTGCGTTCAACCATCCTTGGTCATGTTCAGCGCGGGGGTAACCCCAGTGCATATGACCGCACGCTGGCAAGCCG
>DICP01000110.1:0-6367 GCA_002417685.1 Candidatus Mesolinea sp. UBA5823 | reverse complement strand
ATCACCATCGAGAACAGCTTGCGTGTTAGACGTCTCGTACTCGGTACGGTGATCCTTAACCATCTGATAAGGGTGCAATACATAAGACCGAATTTGGCTGCCCCATTCCACCTTTTTAAATTCGCCTTTGAGCTCTGATACCATTTCCTCGCGGGCTTGCATTTGTAGTTCAAAGAGACGTGAGCGTAAAACCTTGAGAGCATTCTCTCGGTTCTGAGTTTGAGAACGCTCATTTTGGCATGTGACGACCAATCCAGTGGGGAGGTGGATAATGCGCACAGCGGTCATGTTCTTTTGAACGTTTTGCCCGCCAGCTCCAGAAGATTTATAGACTTCGATGATGATATCGTCGGGATGAATCACGACTTCTTCGTTATCTTCCAGCTCTGGCAAAACTTCTACCAGAGCAAAGGAGGTATGCCGGCGATGGGCGGCATCAAAAGGGGATAGCCTCACCAGGCGGTGAACACCTTTTTCGGCTTTGAGGTATCCATAAGCCATCTTGCCTTGAATTGAAATGGTTACCGATTTGATACCGGCTTCTTCGCCGCTGCTTTGGTCTAAGATTTCAGTTCTATACCCATGCTTTTCTGCCCAACGCAAATACATTCGTTCCAACATCTCCGCCCAATCTTGGGCCTCAGTCCCTCCAGCCCCGGCGTGGATGGCTAAAATTGCATTTCCTTTGTCGTACTTGCCAGAGAACAGCAGCTCAGTTTCTTTTTGCGCCAAGATTTGCTCAAGAATTTCAACTTGCCTTTCAATCTCCGTAGTTAAGGAGCCATCATCCAGTTCAAGTAGTGACTTGAGCTCGTTTATATTGGAGGTAAGTTTGTGCCACTCATCGATTGTGTCGTTCAGTTCCGCGATGGACTTCATAACCTTTTGAGCAGCTTCTGGGGAATCCCAAAATCCTGGTGCTTCTGCTTGTTGTTGCAGGTCTTGCAGCTCTTGCTCTTTTACGGCTAAGTCAAAGATGCTCCTGAAGTGCACGGCTTTGAGTCTCTAAGGCTTGTATGCGGTCAGATAAATCAGACATTTTTTACTCCAAAATTAGCGTTCTAGGATGCCATCTACAAAGGCATTGCGGTCAAAAAGCTGCAAGTCATCCACTCCTTCTCCTAATCCAGCGTAAAGGATAGGGAGATTGAGCTGGCGTTTGATTGCAAAAGCCATACCACCTTTTGCAGAGCTATCCAACTTTGCCAGGATGGCACCATTTAAGTCAACGGCTTGCTGGAATGCCTTGGCTTGTTGGAGCGCATTTTGCCCTGTGGTGGCATCTAAAACGATCCATGAATGGTGGGGGGCGCCCGGCAAAGCTTTGTCAGCCACACGGTAAACTTTCTTGATTTCTTCCATTAAGTTATAGCGCGTGTGCAACCTGCCAGCTGTGTCGATCAATACCACGTCCATGCGCCGTGCAATCGCTGACTTAATGCCATCGTATGTTACCGCGCCAGGGTCACTATTGGGATTGGAAGTGATAATAGGAACGTCAACACGTTTGCTCCAAATCTCTAACTGATCGGCGGCGGCTGCCCTAAAAGTATCGCCTGCAACCAGGAGAACTTTTTTCCCCATATTTTTGTAGCGTGCAGCCAGCTTAGCAATCGAGGTGGTTTTTCCAGAACCGTTGACACCCGCAATCATGATGACGGTAGGCTCTGCAGAAAGATCTGGTTCTTCCGGCTGATCTAAAAGATTAATTAATTCTTCTTTTACGAGTTTATAAAGTTGTTCAGTGCGCGTAAGCCCTTGTTTCCGAACTTTTTCCATACAGTTTTCGATGATGCTGGATGTTGTTTCCATGCCTAAATCAGCCTGGATCAGCAAGGCTTCCAGCTCATCCCAGGAGTCGTCATTAATCTCAGTGGTACCGAAGAAGTTCGCAATACGCCCAAAGGTCACATTGCGGGTTTTGGTCAGGCTTTCGTGCCATTTATCAAAAATATTTGCCATAGGGCTTGTATTATAACGGAATGTTCGTCAAGACGGTTAAAGGAATAAGATTGTAATCACAACTAATAGGACTAGTAGTGAGGTAAATCCTAAAGTTGAACAACCGCAACCTCGCAAAATACCAGCTCCAAACTTCCTCTGTCTACCGCTTTTAGTCAAAGGAATGCCTGTTTTTCTCGATATTCTCTGTTTGGCTTGCGTGACTCCTAGAGCACGCTTCCAAGAAAAACCACCTCGGTTTGGTATTTCTCTCCTAAATTTAACTTATTGCAAGGTATTTATTTTATTATCATTCGTTTTTTCAGCACTGGCGAGCTGACCACAGCCGGCTTGAATCTCTACACCGCGGCGGAGACGGATCGTTACTGGGATTCCGTGTTCTTCGAGGGTAGCGGAAAATGCGTGTATTTTTGCTTTCGGAGATCCTTGCAATGGGTATTTTTTACTTGGGTTAAGTGCAATTAGATTGACATGACAAAGCATGCCTTTTAATAAACTGCTTAAGGCAAGTGCTGCCTCATGCGAATCGTTTACGCCATCGATGAGTGCATATTCAAATGAAATCCTGCGGTGAGTTTTCTCAGTATAGGCTTTGCAGGCAGGGATAAGCTTGCTCAGCGGGAACATGCGATTGGCTGGTACGAGTTGACTGCGCAAGGAGTCATCGGCTGTATGCAAGCTCACGGCTAAGTTGACTTGCAGGTTCTCCTCGGTGAATTGTTCAATCTTGGGAATAATCCCAACCGTACTGATGGTGATGCGCCGAGCCCCGAAGTTCAGCCCTCGAGGATCCATCAAACGACGCAACGAATTCATTGTCGCTTCGTAGTTTAGAAAGGGTTCACCCATACCCATATAAACAATGTTGGTTAGGTTTTGGTCTTCAGCCTTTAACTTACGCATGAAATGCAGAATTTGGGCTAAGATTTCCCCTGAACTTAGGTTTCTGATAAAGCCCATTTGCCCCGTGGCACAGAAAACGCAGCCCATTGGGCAGCCAATTTGAGTGGAGATGCAAAGGGAGTTGCGTCGCTCATAACGCATCAGAACCGTCTCAATGCTGAGGTTATCGGGTAGTGCAAACAAAACTTTTTCGGTTAAGCCATCTTGAGAGAGCAAAGATTTCTGCACACGTAGAGGGTCGATGATAAATTGTGCGGATAAACTGTCGCGTAAGTCTTTGGGAATGTTTGAGAACTGCGCAAAATCGGCAAAGTAGTGGGTGTACAGCCCTTCCCAAAGCTGCTGAGTCCGGAAAGCTGGTTGATCTAGCTCAGCAAGGGCTGCTGCTAACGACTCAAAATCGAGATCGTAAATAAGGCGTTTAGCCATAAATGAGCTCGGTTAAGTCTTTTGCAATTAAATCGGGTTGTGGCTGCCAACTGCGCGCTTTACTTTCATCCGTCACACCAGAAAGCACAAGCCCTGCCAGACAGCCAGCTTTTTGCGCGCCGGCGATATCGGTCTCTAAGCGGTCCCCAATAGCCATAGTCTCATGAGGAGCAAATCCTAAAGTTTGAAAGGCGAGTCCGTACATTGGTGTCTGTGGCTTGCCAATCAAAAGGGGCTGCATCTCCGCTGCGGTAGCAATCGCTGCAACACAGGCACCTGCTCCGGGAAAGAGCCCTTGGGGGGTGGGGAAGGTGGCGTCCATATTTGTGGCGATAAAATCAGCTCCCTGACGGATTTGCGTAGCGGCATTGCGTATTTTCTCGTAGGTGAGGTTGGTATCCAGAGCCACCAACACAATTTGCGCTGAATCCCTTTCGGCATCATCGCATACCTGAAAACCGTGCTTACGGATTATGTCTTTGAGCGAAGCAGAACCTACCACATAAACCTTGCTATTCGTCGGGTAGTGTTGTTGTAAATACTTAGCCGCCGCCATGGCGGAGGTGATGATTTGCTCTGGTTCAACTTGAACGCCAAACGAACCAATTTTTTGTTGATACTCTTCGATAGACTTTGTTGCATTGTTAGTTGCAAAAACGACTTTTAAACCTAAATCGGAGATGCCTCTGAAAACATAAGGCAAATCTCCGATTGGTTTACTATCTTTCCAGAGGACCCCATCCATATCCAAGATTAATCCCTTAAGCTTAGGGAATTTATCTGTCAGCATAGATCCTCCAGTATATTTTTGCTATTCTTATTCTTTTTCCGGTGGCCGCAGCACTTTATCCACGATGCCGTATTCAGCTGCCTGATCTGCAGTCATATAAAAGTCTCGGTCTGTATCTCGACTAATGACCTCAATGGGTTGACCTGTAGCTTCAGCTAAGAAAGAGTTGAGCTCATCTTTCAGCCGTAGAATTTCCTTCGCCATAATCTGAATATCCGTGGCTTGACCTTCGGCTCCACCTAAAGGTTGATGTAAGTGAATGGTCGCATGCGGTAAAGCGTAACGCTGTCCTTTGGTGCCGCCAGCTAAGAGGACTGTTCCAAAGCTAGCCGTTACGCCTACGGCAACCGTACTAATCTTATTCGGGATCATTTGCATCGTATCTAAAATAGCCAGCCCTGCGTAAATCGACCCGCCAGGTGAATTGATATACATCTGTATGGATTTATCCGGGTCTTCCCGGCTGAGATAGAGCAATTGAGCAACGACCAAATTAGCGATTTGATCGTTTATCGCTGTCCCCACAAAAATGATGCGTTCCTTCAGCAGCAATGAGTAGATATCATACGCCCGCTCACCGGCTCCGGTAGCTTCAACAACCATGGGAATAACGGATTTAAATGTGTCTTTATCCATAATTTTCTTTTCTCCGTAATGTTTCTCAGAAGCTTACCTTAGTGTTGTAAGAGAAATATCAAAATCTATATACAAATTATGCTTCGCTTTCTGGTTCTGTTTCTTCTTCTGCAGCTGGTTCACTTTCTTGTTCAGTTTGGATTTCTTCCGCGCTTACTTCTGAATGGTTGGATTGTTCCTCCCGTTCTTCTGCTTGAAGAGATTCAGGCGCTGCGATCCGGCGCAACTGTAGACGGATGGCTTCCTCGAGCGCTTGCTCCGTGGCAAGAATAGAAACAGCTTGAGTAAATTTTCTTTCGCCTAAGCTGCGCTGTACCTCCTCCAGTTCACCCGAGCGTATTAGTTCAGTAAGAACATTGCTAATATGTCTCTCCAGTTCTTCCTTACTTATTTGAATATCGTATTTCTTTTCGATTGCTTGCTTAATTAGAGAGCGCTCTAAGCGGTCGATGGCAGAGGGGCGTACTTCCTTCTTGATAAAATCTTCTTTATCGAGCTTCCGCAGCTTCAGATATAAATCGAGATTCATCTGTTGATGAGAAAGTTCATGCTCCAAATCATCCAAGACACTCTCTTCTTCTTTGGAGAGTACCTGAGGGGGGTACTTAATTGATGATTTTTCCCGAATCCGATCAATCAATCCATTGTAGTAATTCTCATCATATTCTGCTTTTGCGCTTGCTTGCATGCTATTGCGAATGTAATCTTCTATCTCTTCACGGGAATTAAAGTCCCCCATCTTCTGTAAGAAATCTTGATCAATTTCTGGTAATTCCAACCCTTTCACCGATTGGACTTTCACTTTGAAAATGACACGCTTACCGATCAGGTCCCCATCTGGAGTATCATCGGAGAACTCATGCTCAATGTCGAGCTCGTCGCCAGCGTTGACGCCAATCAATTGCCTCGCAAACCCCTTAAAAGGCCACTCGGTTTCATTCTGTTCTTTTTCTGTAGGAATGAAAACTTGTTGGGGGGTGGATTGAATAATTTCTGCTTCCTCTCCTTCTTGAGCTTGGGCATTCACAGCGCTCAGCGTGAAAAAAACTAAATCGCCTTCTTTCGCTGGGGTATCAAGCGGAATAATGGTGCTTGCGTTGCGTCGCGCTGCGAGAAGAGTTCCTTGGACATCTTCTTCTGCGATTGTTGGTGGTTCATAAGGCTCTTTGAGGTCATCTAAATTGCCAAGTTCTACAGTCGGTTCGAGTGGAATCGTGAAAAAGAAAATTACAGAATCTTCAATTTTTACATCATCTAAGGCGCCCGGTCCAGAAGGTTTGATACCTGTTTCCTGGACGACTTCGGGATAAAATCTATCCACCATCAAGTCTATAGCGTTATTCATTATGGTTTCCTCACCCACATAGTTCACAACCATGTTATAGGGCGCTTTGCCAGGACGGAAACCAGGAATTCGGGTTTCCTTTGCTAATTGACGAGCTGCTTTTCGCTCATAGGTTTCTAAAACCTCCATATCGAACTCAACGGTTACTTTTGCCTGATGGTCTTCGGTAAAATCGGTTTGAATCTTCAAAATATGCCTCTCAACAATCAATTTTTAAGTAAATGCTGTGGGGAAAGAGAGGCTCGAACTCTCACGCGTTTCCGCACATGATCCTAAGTCATGCCTGTCTGCCAATTCCAGCA
>DICP01000072.1 GCA_002417685.1 Candidatus Mesolinea sp. UBA5823 | reverse complement strand
ATTATCACTTTGCTCTTACATTTTCTAAGTGCATCGCATACCTCCTGATGGTATAATGTTAACCGCTAGTCTTTTATTTTCTTTTTAGATCAAGGAGAACAAACCTATGTCTGGACATTCACATTGGTCCACAATTAAACGAAAAAAAGGCGCGGCTGATGCCAAAAAGGGCGCTGTGTTTACGCGCTTAGCGCGGGAAATTGCTATGGCTGCTCGCCGCGGCGGTGGCGATCCGAGTATGAACGTGAGTTTGGCTTTAGCTATCGAACGCGCCCGGGCTAGCAACATGCCTAAGGATAGCATCGAACGCGCCATCAAGCGCGGGACCGGTGAAGATAAGTCCGAATCAGAGCTGATTGAAACCACGTATGAAGGCTATCTTGGGCATGGCGTTGTCGCGATTATCGAATGCGTTACCGAAAACCGAAACCGTACGGTGGCAGAATTGCGCCACATCCTTACCCGCGCAGGAGGAGACTTAGCCGAAAGTGGCTCCGCCAGCTGGCAATTTGATCGCAAAGCGGTTTATTCCATCAAATCTGATGGGAAGAACTTCGACAAGGTCTTCGAAGCCGCACTCGAAGCTGGTGCGGATGATGTTACCGAAGAGGATGGCTATATCGAAGTGATTGGTGCGCCGGAAACCTTCAAAGCCATTGAAGAGAGCCTGAAAAAGGTCAACATCAAGCCGGAAGAAGCAGGAATTCGCATGATCCCGAAGCAGGAAGTTGAGCTGGAAACTAACGAGGCGATTAGCATTCTGCGCACGGTTGAAGCTCTGGAAGACAGCGACGACGTGCAGAATGTTTATACTAACCTGAGAGTGACCGAAGAAGCTTTAGCTATGCTTGAGGAAGAATAACTTCAGATGCTGGTATTAGGCATCGACCCAGGTATCGCCATCACCGGTTTCGGCTTGGTGCAGGTGAACCCGGCGGGCGATCTGAGCGTGATTTCTTTTGGTGTGATCGATTCAACGGCTGTGAGGACTACCTCCAGCCGTTTGGTTTACCTCTATGATCACCTGATGGAATTGATTTCTGAGTATCAACCTACGCATAGCGCTGTGGAACGCTTGTTCTTTCAAAGGAACATCAAGACTGCTATGCAAGTGGGCGAAGCACGCGGCGTTATCCAACTTTGCTTAGAACAAATGCACATCCCGCATGCTGAATATACACCGAATGAAGTGAAGCAAGCAGTCACTTCTTATGGCAATGCCGATAAAAGTCAGGTGCAGGAGATGGTCAAAGTCCTATTAAAGCTTGAAAACGTGCCAACCCCAGATGATGCTGCGGACGCTTTGGCAGTGGCACTGTGTCATATCAACATGCTCAATTTCAAGCGCAGTTTGCCTACTGAGGATGTATGATCACCAGTCTTTCTAACAGCACGATTGTCGCAATCCGCAAGTTACACAGGCTCAAAGATCGGCGTACGACTGGGCTTTTTTTAGCTGAAGGACTACGTGTTGTTGGGCAGGCGCTCGATTCAGGTGCTGAGATTCGGCAATTGATTATCTGCCTTGACCTGCTCATAAGTGAGTATGGGCAGCAGCTGGTGGATCGCGCACGTAAATTGGGCGTGGATTGTTTGGAAGTGAATGAACCCGTATTTGCTTCGCTGGCGCGTAAGGATACACCTCAAGGTATTGCTGCAGTAATCGCACAGCGCTGGCAAGCTATAGAAAGCCTTACTCCCCAAAAGGGCGAGCTATGGGTGGGGTTGCAAGCTGTGCAAAATCCAGGCAATTTAGGAACCATCTTTCGCACCTGTGATGCTGTCGGTGCAACCCGTTTGCTGCTCTTAGATGATTGCACGGATCCTTACGATCCAGCGGCAGTTAAAGCTTCAATGGGCTCTATTTTCACGGTCAAGCTTACCAAAACGCATGCAGAAGCTTTTCACGTTTGGCATACGGGGCATGAAGAGATGGTCATTGTGGGCACTTCAGACCATGCGGAGGAAGACTATGCCCAGACTGTCTATCCACAAACCTGTTTGCTTCTGATGGGCAGCGAGCGCCAAGGCTTGCCGGATGAATACGTCCAACTGTGTACAAAAATGGTCCGCATCCCAATGGAAGGTAGTTGTGATTCGCTGAATTTGGCAGTCGCGACAGGTATAATCTTGTATCAAATCTACAATCAACGGCGGAACATCTTTCAAAGTGCAGGTCAGCAATGATTGCTTCAATTAGCGGTAAAGTTCAAAGCAAATCCCAGGATAGCCTTGTTTTAGATGTACAAGGCATCGGCTTAGAGGTGGCTGTGACCACCAGCTTAGCCAGCGAGAAGGAAATTGGAGATATCGTCTTCTTGTATACCCATCTGATCGTGCGGGAAGACCTTTTAGCGCTTTATGGCTTCAGGACATTGGAAGAAAAACGTTTTTTTCTACTCTTCATGGGCGTGGAAGGGATTGGACCGCGCTTAGCCTTAGCTATCCTTTCCACGCTTTCGTTGGATAATATCCGCCAAGCGATCGTGAGCGAGCAGCCGGAATATTTCTGTAGGGTGCCAGGGATTGGGAGGAAGACTGCCCAGAAGATCCTGATCAACTTGCAAGGGCGGATCACTGCAGAAGCCGGCTTTGAGGTCCGTAAAGCCACAACCTCAGCTGAGGATCAGGTGCTCGAGGCTTTGGTGGGTTTGGGGTATAGTGTGGTGGAGGCGCAAACTGCTGTGCAAGCTCTACCCAAAGATGTACCCGATACTCTGGAAGATAAATTACGCGTTGCTCTGCAATACTTTACCCGCTGAGTTGCGCACTCTTCGATTGGGATGGCTAAGGTGAACACCTACGCAATGGTAGAATTAGGTTCAAACTAGCACATTAGGAATTTTCATGGCGTCATTATCTCGCGAATTAGGCATAGATCTGGGAACCTTCAACACACAAATCGCCGAAGGTAACCAAATATTGGTGCAAGAGCCCACCATTGTGGCGATTGTCATCAATGAAATGAAATTAGTGGAATATGGAACTACGGCACTGGGCATGTTGGGCAGGGTCCCCGAGACAATCGAAGTGGTTCGGCCCTTACGTCATGGGGTTATTGCTGAATATGAGTTGACGGAAAAGTTCCTCAATATTTTAGTCCGCAAAGTGACAGGACCCACGTTATTTTTCCGACCGAAGATGCTCATCACCGTTCCTTACGGCGTTACCAGTGTGGAAAAACGTGCTGTGCAGGAGGCGGGGCTGGGGGCTGGCGCCCGGGAAGTCATTTTAATCCCTCAACCGCTCGCTGCTGCGATTGGTATGGACTTGCCGATTAATACCCCTACCGGCAATATGGTCATCAGCTTAGGGGCTGGCACAACCCAGGCTGCGGTTATATCGATGACAGGCATTGTTAGCGCTGAAGCCTCGCAAACCGCAGGTTTAAAAATTGACGAAGCAATTATCAGTTATGTTCGTAAGAAGTATGGCATTATTGTTGCGCCGCCTACGGCTGAAGCGCTTAAACTCCGTATCGGCGCCGCATTGCCCTCAGAGGAAGAGCTGACTATGGAGATTCAAGGTCAGGACCAGGTGACTGGATTACCTAAGCCAGTAACGCTCTCAACCAACGAGATTGTTGAGGCGATGCAGCCACCGCTAGAAGAGATTGCGGCTACAGCTAAGCGAGTCCTAGAAAAAACCCAGCCGGAATTGATTTCCGATATCATTGATCGAGGCGTAGCCCTTTGCGGTGGAACCGCCCTGATGAAAGGTCTGGATAAGTATCTCACAATCGCTTTAGGCATCCCTGCTTATGTGGTGGATAACCCGGTTACATGCACGGTTGAAGGTGCAGCGCGCGGCTTTTCGATGCTGGATTTGATTTTACGGACACAACAAGGTTTCAGCGCATGACAGTAATTCAGCAGCCAGAAAATTTCTCCAAGCCAATCGCTACCTTTAGTGATCGATCTGACCGTTTCAACCGTGCGGTGCGCTTTTGGGTTGGGCTCATTTTATTACTGCTTTTAAGCGGTTTTGTATATTGGTTAGCACTGCAGTTCATCCCGCGCGTTGAGAAGTTTGGACCAGGGATTATCTGGATTAATGCGAAGGTGTTCCTCGTGCTTTTACCGATTGCGGTGGTGCTGTTACTCTGGCTTGTTTTTGGCAACTTGCCACGGAAAAAATGGCTTGTGGTGTTAAACCCAGAAGGGATACGAATAGTGCGTGGCAAGCAAGAAAAATCTATTCCTTGGGAAGCGCTTGAAAGCCTGATCATGGATTATTCACAATCTCGTTTTTTGGGGATTGGTGGGCCAACCCGTAAAAAGCTCATATTACAGACGGTAAATGGGGAAAGATTTTCTCTCGATGGCAAGCGTTTGGATGAATTCGAAGCGTTAGTGCGCCAAATCCGAGAGGGAGCATTTCCTTTTCTCTATGCCCAAGCTTCAGCCACTTTAGAGCGTGCCGGCAGCGTTTCCTTTGGCGAGATTACACTTCTCCAGGAAGGTTGGCTACAAATCGATCACAAGGCTGTTCCGCTTACAGAAATTAGTTCTGTGAAATTAGAAAAAGGCTGGCTCAAAATTACTCAAAAGAACAGACAATTCAAGCAACGGGCGGATCAAATTACTAACCTTGATGTGCTGGTCAAGCTTCTCAGCGAAAAAACTAACTTAAATAATACGTCAAGTGCTCCAGCTTGAGCACGGGATCAATATTCGCCACACGCACGCCTTCTGGCAGCTTTAATATGATCGGGGCATAGTTCAAGATTGCTTTTATTCCATGTGCAACTAAAGCATCTGCTGTACTTTGGGCTGCATTGGCAGGTACGGTTAACAAAGCAATGCGTATATCTGAACTCCTCAGCGCAGTATCCATAGTTTCAACATCCTGAACGACGATGCCGGCTATTTCTGTGCCAATGATGTTAGGGTTAATATCTAGCGCTAAGACAATTTCAAATCCTTGGCGGGCAAAACCTTGGTAACGGATTAATGCTTGGCCTAAGTTTCCTACGCCAACAATCACCATTGGCCAGATTTGGTTGAGGTTTAGGATGCTTCTCAAATTATCTATAAGGTGGATAATGTCATACCCTTTACCTTTTACCCCAAAACCGCCGAAAAAAGAGAGATCTTTTCGAATTTGTACTGCGGGGATGCCGACTTTCTCGCTTAATTCGTCTGAGGATACTACTTCCTCGCCCTCCCTTAAGAGATGGTTGAGCGTTTGCAGATAAAGCGGTAGTCTGGAAACAACAATATCAGGGATGTTAGGTTTCGCCATGACGAGGTCTCTCACTTTCTAGGCAATTAATCATCTGTGTTATGATTCAGCAGTAGATATATTATATAGGGATATTTTGAATTTTGTCCATTATGATAATAATAGTTGTGAATCAAATCACAAGGTTTTATCGAAGGAGATTGAGGAATGAAAGCAGCTAGGACGATCCTGTATATTTTAGCGGGGATCATTATCGTTTTTTCTTTCCTGTTTATATTAGGAGCTTTCAGCCCAGATGGAAGCACAAGCTGGTTATGGGTTGGAATTATCGGCTTGTTGGTTGGTTTCCTATGTATTTTCTGGGGCTCACGGTTAGGGGCTAAAGCGGAACAAACAACCCAAAATGTGACATTACAAGTGGATTTACCCGGTAACGTCTCGATGGATACGATCAAGTGCCAATCTTGTGGTGCACCGCTTTCTGCTGAGGATATTAAAATGGTAAATGGCGCCCCTATGGTTTCCTGCCCGAATTGTGGGACGACGTACCAACTTACAGAAGAACCAAAATGGTAATAACAGTGAAAAAATTACGCTTATTGCTGGTTATTTCAGTTTTCCTGATCGCCGCTTTTGCTCCGGTTGCAGTGCAGGCACAGACCTACCGCTTTGAAGTCAGCGAGTATGAAGTTGAGGCTTACATAGAAGCTGATGGTAGCCTTACGCTATATTACTACATGGTTTTTCAAAATGACCCGAACGCTGACCCCATTGACTTCGTTGATCTGGGACTGCCGCAAGGCGATTATGACTATAAAAACATCACTGGCACAATTAACGATCAACCCATTCCAAAGATTGGACCGTCCAATTATGTTGATGGCGCTGAGTTGGCTTTGCAAGATTTGGCTATCCAGCCCGGTCAGACCGGAACGGTAATCGTTACGGCATCAAAGATTACGGGTGTCCTTTATCCTTACGACCAGCCGGATCGAGAGAATTATGTCAATTTCCAGATAACACCCAATTACTTCGGTTCCCAATACGACCGATCCACTGAGACAAAGTATCGCATGACGATTATTTTGCCGCCCGGGGTGGGGGTTAACGACGGGGTCTACTATACTCCCAGTGGTTGGCCAGGTGAGGACGCACCCGAAGCTTCAACGACCGCTGAAGATAATAGGGTTTACTATTCTTGGTATACAGAAAACGCAAATGTGCATACCCCTTACACTTTTGGCGCAGCTTTCCCAGCCAGTGCTGTACCTGCAGAAAGTATTATTACCCTTCCGGTAATTGTTGATGGAGGCGGCGGCACAAGCACTTCCAACGGTGGAGGATTTTGGGATTATTTTTCCAGCAATTTAGCCTGCTGTTTGCCGGTGTTAATGGTCTCCGCATTTATGATCTGGGCAGCCATAACGAGTAGCAAGAAAACCAAGCAGCGCAAGCTGCAATATATGCCTCCTAAGATTTCAATTGAGGGGCAAGGTATCAAACGAGGGCTGACTGCTGTAGAAGCGGGCATCCTGATGCAAGAGCCATTGGATAAAATCATGACCATGATCCTTTTTGGTTTGCTCAAAAAAGAAGCGATTACGATCACAAAAAAGGATCCTCTCACGATTGAACCGGCTGATCCGCTTCCAGAAGGCTTATATGACTATGAAAAGCAATTTATCGAGGCTTTTAAGCTTCCCAATAACCGCGAACGCACCAAAAAGCTGCAAAGCTTGATGATTGACTTAGTTAAATCCGTTTCGGAGAAAATGAAAGGCTTTAGCCAGAAAGAAACGGTAGCTTACTATAAAGATATCGTTGAACGGGCGTGGAAAGCGGTACAAGATGCCCAAACGCCCGAAATCAAGAGCGCCCAATACGAGCACACGTTAGAGTGGACCATGTTGGACGAAGACTTCAACAAAAAGACTCAAGATACTCTTTCCGGTGGGCCTGTTATTATCCCAAGATGGTGGTGGCGTTATGATCCAACCATACGACCGGCAGGAGGCACAATTGGCGGGGGTGGTGGGATGGCAGCTCCGGTTAGCTCTGGTGGTGGGGCAGGTGGAGGCAAACCCTCCGTTTCTCTACCGCATATCCCTGGCTCTGATTTTGCCGCGTCGATGGTTAATGGTGCTTCTACCTTAGCTGCAGGGGTAATCGGTGACATCACTGGCTTTACCAGTGCAATCACCAATAAGACGAACCCTATTCCAATACAAACCTCGTCACCTAAAAGTGGTGGCGGCGGGTTCCGCGGGGGTGGTGGAGGCGGGCACTCATGTGCTTGTGCCTGTGCTTGCGCTGGCTGCGCTTGCGCCTGTGCAGGCGGCGGCAGATAGAAATAAGGAAAGCAAGCATGGCTTTCTTTACACATCACGTAGCATCCATGGTTAACTCAGGGCTGTATACATTTGACCGTCATGAACATGGCGGCAAATCACGCGTACATTTACGCATCGATGAAGATGGCAGCGGGCTGCTGGTGGTCAACGCCAGCCGATTGGTGCACTTGAACCCAACTGCGATGCAAATGGCATATTATCATCTCAACAAAATAGAACAGAAAGCTGCGCTGAAATCTCTGAGTTCGGTGTTTAATGTTCCGAGCAAGCGATTGGCGGAAGATTATCGTTTGATTAGCCAGCAAGTGGATGCATTAATTGATGAGGATAGCGGTCTTTGCCCGGTATGCGATTTAGGATTGGAGAAATCTATGCCTTTCTCCGCAAAGCTCTCTGCGCCTTATCGAATGGATTTGGCACTTACTTATCGATGCAATAATGCTTGCGCACATTGCTATAATGCCCGCCCGCGCAATTACCCTGAATTGGATACGCAAACTTGGAAAAAGATTATCGATCGCGTGTGGGAGCTGCGCGTTCCACACGTGGTTTTCACGGGTGGAGAACCCACTTTGCGTGAAGACTTGGTGGAACTGGTGGCTTATGCACAAGAAAAAGGCTTAGTCACCGGACTCAATACGAATGGACGTAAATTAGCTGATTCTTCCTTGCTGCAAGAACTGATTGAGGCTGGCTTAGACCATGTGCAAATCACGGTTGAGTCTTATAACCCAAGCGTACACGATGCTATGGTTCGTGCAAGTGGGGCTTGGGAAGACACCTTGGCTGGTTTACGCAATGTGGTTTCCTCCAAAATATATATGATGACCAACACTACCTTACTGCAAAATAATGCCTTCGAACTCGAGCGTATTTTGGAATT
>DICP01000001.1 GCA_002417685.1 Candidatus Mesolinea sp. UBA5823 | reverse complement strand
TGGGCATCACTCTGCGCCTCGTGGATGGCCTGGTAAGCGGCAGCATGCGCTTTGAGCAAGTTGCTCAGAACCTTAAGTCCAGCTTTCAGGTCATTTTTGCCCGGAGGAAAGCCCCCGCCCAGGTATCCGCCGCTCATATAAACATTTGGCTCGTTGATGGTAACCCAGAGCTTGCAGTGATTGCCCAGGGCTTCCACCACCCGGCGTGAAAAAGCCGCGAAGAGGTCAATCACGGCTTCATTTTCCCAGCCGCCCATCTCCACTAGCCACATCGGGTTGGAAAAATGATGGAGCGTAACCATCGCCGCCATGTTGCGCTCTTTGAGCCCCAGCAGCATCTGGCGGTAGCGGTCAAGCGCGCTTTCATCCCAGCGGTCTGGCTCGGGCTGGATGCGCGACCATTCCACAGAAAGCCGGTGCGCNNGCGGTGGCAGTTCCCCACAGGAATCCGCCCGGAAATGTATAGGTAGCTCTTGGCATGATAGTCTCCAATCGGTCGTTTCAATAATTTTACCCGGGCTTAAGCAAAAGGCGCAGAGTTAACCCTGCGCCTTTTGATCGTTTATTTGTTTGGTCTATTATGCATCTACCGGCAGCAGGAACTGGCTGTGGTAGAGCTCAGAATAGAAGCCATTGAGCGCCAGCAACTCATCATGTGAGCCTTGTTCCACAATGTCGCCATCGCGCAGCACCAGGATGCGGTCGGCGTTGCGAATAGTGGAAAGCCGGTGGGCAATGATAAAGCTGGTGCGGCCGATCATCAGCTTGTCCATGGCTTTTTGGATCAGCACTTCGGTTCGGGTATCGACCGAACTGGTCGCCTCGTCCAGGATCAGGATGGTCGGGTCAGCCAACACCGCGCGCGCGATGGTCAGGAGCTGCTTCTGACCAGCAGAGACGTTGGATGCATCTTCGTTGAGCACCATGTCGTACCCGCCTGGAAGCGTACGGGTGAAGTGGTCGGCATAAGCCATGTCGGCAGCCGCCACCACATCTTCGTCGCTGGCGTCCTGACGGCCGTAGCGGATGTTTTCGCGGATCGTGTCATTGAAAAGCCAGGTGTTCTGGAGCACCATCGAAAGATGGGTATGCAGGTTTTCACGGCTTATGTCCTGGATGTTGATGTCATCAATCAGGATCTCTCCGCGGTCAATATCGTAGAAGCGCATCAGCAGCTTGACCAGCGTGGTTTTGCCGGCACCGGTCGGGCCGACAATCGCAATTTTTTGCCCGGGTTCGATGACCATCGAAAAATCTTTGATGATATATTCCTCGGGGTTATAGCCGAACCAGACATTGCGGAACTCCACTTTTCCGCGCACATTTTCCAAAGCGAGCGCATCTGCAGAGTCGGGTTCTATCTCATCTTCATTGATGAATTCGAAGACGCGTTCCGCGGCTGCTGCTGTCTGCTGGAGGACGTTGGCTATGTTGGCAATCTGCATGATGGGCTGCTGGAACGAACGCAAATATTGAATAAAGGCTTGGATATCACCAATACTCAGGCGGTTTTGAACGGTCAGGTAGCCGCCCAGAATCGCGACTGCTATGTAGCCAATGTTGCTGAAAAATCGCGATACGGGCATTATCATATTGGAAAGGAACTGCGCAAGCCAGGCGCTGGTGAAGAGGGTGTCATTTAGGGTTTCAAAGTGTTCGACACTTCCTTGTTCGCCGTTATAGGCTTTTAAGACCAAATGCCCGCCGTACATTTCTTCCACATGACCGTTAATATGCCCGATGTATTCCTGCTGGCGGCGAAAGTGCACCTGCGATTTGCCGACGATTATCTTTACAAAAACCATGACAAGCGGTATCAGGATAAGACCAATGAAGGTCATACTTACGCTGATCGAAAACATCATGATCAGAACACCGATGATGCGTGTGACGGAGGTGATGATCTCTGAGAGGCTCTGGTTGAGCGTGTTGCTGATGACATCTACGTCGTTTGTGACGCGTGAGAGCACCTCACCCTGGCTGACCCGGTCGAAATAGCTAAGCGGGAGCTGGTTGAGCTTGTGTGAGATTTCCTTGCGCATCTTGTAGGTGATTTCCGCAGAAATTTTGCTCATAATCCAGCCCTGAATCAAGCCGAGAACCGTTGAGATGCCATAAAGGGTCAGCACCCGTACGAGAATCGTGCCGATCTTAGCCAGATCAATACCCAGCGGGTCGCCCTGAACCATGCGCATGACGCCGAGATAAAGCTCGGTGGTTGCCTGGCCCAGTGTTCGGGGTCCAAATATCGAGAACACGGTGCCGCCGGCTGCCATCAGCAGCATCACAAGAATTGACCAGCGGTAGGGTCCAAGATAGCCAATCAATTGTTTCATGCTGCCTTTAAAGTCGCGGGCTTTCTCACCAGGCATCATTCTGCCTGCTCCACCCCCACCAGGTCTGAGCGTGGGGCGAACTTCCTTGGACTTGCTGTTGGCGTAAGGATTCTTAGAATTATTCTGCATTGTTTTTTGGTTTTTTTGCTGGTTCATGCTAACTCCTCCGCGCTCAACTGGGAGCTCGCAATCTCCTGATAGGTGGGGCAGTGGGCCATGAGGTATTGATGGCTCCCTTTACCAACCGCCAGGCCGTTGTCAAACACGATGACCTGGTCAGAGTTTTTGGCGGTTGAAACACGCTGGGTAATGATGATAAAGGTGCTGTTCGCAACGCGTGGCCGCAGGGCACTGCGCAGGGCTGAGTCGGTCTTGAAATCCAGTGCCGAGAAACTGTCATCAAAGATATAGATTGGTCGGGGTTTAATGATGGCGCGTGCTATGGAAAGGCGCTGCCGCTGACCGCCCGAGAGGTTATCGCCGCCCTGTGCGATGGGCATATTCAGCCCGTCTTCGCTATCCAAAACGAAGTCGGCTGCCTGCGCGATCGTAATTGCTTCGCGCATTTCTTCTTCGGTGGCATCAGGTTTTGCTACCTGCAGGTTGCTGGCAACGGTACCACTGAAGAGCAGCCCTTTTTGGGGCGCGTAACCGATCTGATCCCGTAAAGTTGCTTGAGGGATGTCGCGAATGTCGACATCATCAATCGTGATCTTTCCTTTGCTCACATCGAAAAAGCGTGGCAAAAGGTTGATCATTGTAGATTTACCACTGCCGGTTGAGCCGATAATTGCGGTCACCTGCCCTGGCTCTGCCTTAAAACTGATATCGTGCAGGATGTCCTCTTCAGCATCGGGATAGCGAAAATCGACATCATGAAATTCTACAACGCCCTTGACGGGTTGTTTCAACGCGACCGGTTCGGCTGGATCGGTGA
>DICP01000094.1 GCA_002417685.1 Candidatus Mesolinea sp. UBA5823 | reverse complement strand
TCTTTTGTGGATGTGGACCTATACCTGCCAGGCTGCCCACCTACGCCGGAACTTTTCATGGCGGCGCTGATGGACCCGCAGGGCTTCAAGGCTTCGGCGAATGTCTGCGGCGAATGCGGCCGGCGCAAACTCAACGATATGAAACCTGACCATATTACCGGCTTTGAAAAGGGCAGCCCCGACCCAGAAATTTGCCTAGTGAACCAAGGCTTTCTGTGCGTTGGTACATCCACGCGCGGTGGCTGCCGAGCGCCATGCACGCGTGCCGGTCACCCCTGTGTGGGTTGCCGAGGACCTTCCAATGCCTTTATCGAGCGCGAGTCGGCGGTCTGGTTTGAAAATATTCAGCGCGTGTTCGAGCGCATGACTAACATCCCGCCTGAGGAATTGAACCAGGCATTGCGTTCCCCACAGCTTTCCATGTTCTTATTTCAATTTTCAGATTATGCTGGCGGAGATCGCCGCATCCGCAGCAAGGATAAGGTGCTCTGATGACAACTCTCACTTTCCCTCTCAGCCGCATCGAAGGGCATGCCCGCGTGGTCATGGAAGTAGAAAACGGCAAGCTGCTGACAGCTCAATTCCAAGCCGTGGAGCTGCGCGGCTTCCGCAACTTTGTGGTCGGCACACCCGCTGAGCAAATGCCCGTGATTGTGCCGCGCATCTGCGGGGTGTGCTCCACTGCCCACCACGTTGCCTCGGTGAAGGCGCTGGAAAATGTTTTTGGCGTCACGCCGCCGCCTTTAGCCAATACCATCCGTGAAGTGCTGCTTTTGGGGCAGCTGATTCAGAATCAAGCAACATCATTGTTTATTTTCACCATGCCGGACCGTGTGGACGCTGAGAGCTTATTCCATATGGATGAAAGTGAAGCCAGCCGTAAGGCGCAATTTTCTATTGCTCAAAAGGCGCTAAGAGTACGCAAAGTGGGCACAGATTTAATCACTTTAGCGGGAGGGCAATTCATCCATCCCATTAAGGCACATATCGGCGGTGTTTCCGGCGGTATCCCGCGCGAGGCTGCTGAGCAAATGCTCAAGGAGCTGGATGAAATGCTGCCCGTAGCGTGCGAGCTTTTTAATACTTATTGGGATATGTCGATGGTAATGGGTAAACGTATCGGCAGCTGGGGTGATGATGAGCCAACTTACTACATTTCCTCGACCACATCGGTTAAACCTAAGCTAAACAGCGGTCATTTACGCATACTTAGCCCTGATGGCGAGGAGAAAGAGCACTTCACGCCAGAGGAGTTCGAACAACGCATCGAGTTTGAGCAGACTGACTATTCATACGCTGGTAAGACCAGCTATCAAGGGCAGATCCTGCGTGCCAACAGCTTAGCGCGCATCAACATCACTTCTTCCTTTGCGACGCCGATTGCCGATGGCTATCTGCAGCGTTTTAGGAACAACTTTGGCTCTCCCGCGCATGCTATCATGCTTTTTGACCTCTGCCGCGGTATTGAATTGGTCTATGCGATGGAGCGGACTATTGAGCTGCTTTCGGAAGACTTGAGCAGTGGTGAAACTGTGGTTGGCTATCAGGTGAAGGATGGAATTGGATATGGGCTGGTGGAAGCTCCACGTGGACCGCTCATTCACCGCTATGTGGTCGAAAACGGTGTGATTGCCGATGCTCAGTTCGTCATCCCTACGGTGCATAACATGCGTGCCATCGAGCGGGCGCTGATGGTGGCGGGCAATCGCTATATTCATCCGGAGGGCATCAACTTAGAGCTGGAAAAAGCGGTGGGCAGGGTTGTGCGGGCGTTTGACCCCTGCATTTCCTGCGCGACACAGTAAAAAAATTATTATTGATATTTTCCTTTTGCCTGCCAAAAGAACGGGTGGGAATTGATTTCTTTCAAAAAAACAATCAGACCCTGCTGTTGATTTGCAGGGTCTGATTTGATTAAGGTTTAGTGTTGTTGAACTTTACTTAGGCCAAGTAGCAGATTCCCCATGGATAATTACCGTATCTAATTCTTCAGCCATAGCAGATGCAGCATTAGACATAGAAACATCGTCAAGGAACATGTTGCTGTTAATACTGCTATCTGTTGTTACTTCAAATGTAATCGTCTTTCCTGCGCCGAGGTAACTCGATAAGTTCAAGACGCCAGCTACCCAAGCATTGGTATTGGTGGAACTACAAAGATCTTTAGTAGAAACGATCGCGTCATTGACTTTAATCCTAAAGGAATCGAAACCGCACGCGTCTTCTGATGCCGAATAATACCAGTAATGAAGGTAGGGCGCAGAAGCTGAAATCGTGATAGTTTGAGATAACCTCGAAGTTTCAAGGTCATCTCCGCCTAACCACGCAAGCCATGAACCGCCATGCGCGGTAATAGGGGCTTCAACGGCTTCCATGATAATATCCCAGCCAAGGGCTGAATATTCTGTCCATGAGGTGTGTCCTTGTTCGAAGCCGGGGTTGAGGATAGGATTGGTTACAATCTGCTGTGGCTTCTGAATTAATGGGAGGTACATGTGATTTGATAGCGTAATGGAGCTAAGATGAACAACGCTGACAGATAGTAAACTCATTCCTTGGTAACTTCCGCCCCAAGGCATAGTATAAGTCTGAGAAGGGTCGTTATCCCAGGTATCCCTGATATAAATAGTCGAGCCGTTGTAGCCGTAGCCCACAATGGAATGCCCGGCCAGGTTCAGCAGCACGGGGTGCCCCGCGTCGATTTCGGCTTTGAAATTATTCAGGGTAAACCCACCCCCATTGTTGTCTGTTTTCTGATTATAGCAGTCGGTCACAGTATAGCCGCGCGCTTCGTAGAACAGCTTGCGTCCATAAGTGCCGTCCAGGTGGTCGATATCAATGGATTCCATATCCGCGCAGGTCATCTTATCTGGTGAGCTTGTCCAGGTATGAAAAAAAGTCGAACCATCTGTGTTGCCATAAGCAGATTGGCTGGTTTTCATGTAATCCCCAATAGCGGTTCCCCAAGTGTGTTGCGTCCAACCGCCGGTGATGTAAGGATCATCGGCATCACTGCCATATTTGATCCAGTAATCGTCGATGGAACCCTTGACCGTTCTCCCGTCTAAACCATTATGTGAAGCGATTAATGGATTATTTGGATAGGTTTCAAATCCATCTGACCAGGTTGGCCAGGATGTGTCGGTTAATGGCATGACGCCGCCATTGGTAGGGCCAGTATATAAGTTAGGATAAAGTCCACGGTCGTAATATGCGGCGATCATTGCCCCAGAAACTGCGGAACAGCCAAACACCCAATCGAAAGAAGGGAAATTGGCAATAATTCCTTCCGGCTCGATCGTGGTCATTGAAGCCTCACGTTCAGCTTGATATTCTGGAATTGGCTTTGATGGTCCGTTGATGATTTCCCGTGAGAGCGGAATACCATCCGCGGTCGTCAGGTATTCAATAGAATAGTACGGATTAATAATCTCGATTTGAGGATTGTCTCCGTTTGGAACAATTTCTTGCGGTAGAGGATTAGCAAAAGAGCTGCCAGTTATCGATAATAATAAAAGTGCCGTAAGAATGGGTGATAGTAATACTTTTTGTGCTAAATTTTTATACATATTTCTCCTTAATTTAATGTATTAAAATATAAATTTATAACTAAAATTTGGTACTGGACATACGGTTGGAAATCAACTGATTTCCAGAAAGCAATACTTATTATAGCATAGATATGGTAAAATTAACCAAATTCACACATAAATGAAGAGGTACATTGATGAGAACAAGGCACTATTGTCTTACGATCCTTTTGCTTTCAACGCTTTTATTTTCTGCTTGTTCGAACACCAGCGAAGTAGGAGAAAATACTACCGTTGTGGTTACCCCTGCCATAAAAGGGAGTTCAGCCAGCCTGAAGGTTGGAGATATCCTGGAAATTCAAATCCCAACGATTCCTACTGAAGGCTATGAATGGCAAGTAGAAGATTTGGATACGAATATACTCGCCCTACAAGGAAACTCTGAATATGTAAAGGATACTAGCGAGAATTCAGCTGGTGGTACGACTATTTTACAATTCAAGGCGGTTGGAGCCGGGAAAACTAACATTAGCTTAATATATACAAATGCTGCCACAGCTGGTAATCTTGCGCTCACAATGAAAACTTTTGGGATGAGCGTTGAGGTAACAGAAGCTGACTGAATTCAATACCGAGGATGTAGTTTCTCTTATAATTAAAGCGGCCAGAGCACCGGCACCATCAGGATGGCGATGCCAAAGATTATCACCGTGAGCAGCGAGCCGACTTTGACAAAGTCCATAAAGCGGTAGTTGCCTGGTCCGTAAACCATCATACACGCTGGCTCGAGCGGGGTAATATACGAAGTCGCCGCGCCAATGGCAATCATCATCGCAAAACTGCGCGGGTTCAAGCCTAGTTGCTGCGCTGTCTGAATTGCTATCGGTAAGACCACTACAGCTGCAGCCTGATTGGACATCGGCTGCGTCAGGGCCATAGATAATAAAAAGAAGCCGCCCAATAAAAGTTTAGGATTTTGCCAACCCATCAGATCAACAACCTGGCTCGCCAAATAGGTCGCTAATCCTGAAACTTCCATTGCCTTCCCCAAGGCTAACATGCAGCTGATCAGAATAAGCGCACTCCAATTCATCGACCGATACGCTTCGGCTGGTGTGATGCAGCGGGTTAGGAAAATGAGAAATGTACCAACCATCGTTGCTACAGCCAGGGGCATGATGTTAGTGGAAGCTAAAATAATCGTCAGGGCAAATATCCCTAACGCCAATGGGGCTTTTTTCGTATCCACAGGCGCTTCAATTGTGTCGCTAATGATACGGAAGCTATCGTCGTTCTCCAAACTGGCGATGGTTTGCGGGTCACCGTGGATGAGCAGCTGATCGCCAATCTGCAAACGCTCTTTCATCAGGCGCTCGTGTAATGTCTTTCCACGGCGCTGAATGCCCAGCACTTCTATACCAAAACGCTTGCGGAGTTTTAGTTCGCGTAAGGTTTGCCCCACCAAGCGCGAACCGGGTAATAACACCACTTCCGCCATGCCATGCTTCTTTTTTAGAGTCTCTGAAAGTTCATCTTCAGGGTTGCCGGTAAAGCGCACCACCTTGAGGTCGTTCAGCGCAAAGATCCCTTCGCGGCTGCCATCCAATACCAGTGAATCACCGGCTTTTATTTTCATCTTTTCTGTAGGTTTGAGGTCTCCTTCTTTGGGCCGGTGCATTGAGATGATCGCCAAATCAAAACTGTTCTTCAAACCCAACTTACGGATCTCTTTGCCAACCCACTCAGACTTTTTTGGGACGATGACTTCAGCATAATAGCGAGAATTGCGCGGCAAGGTATTGTCTTCGCCCAAGTCACGCTCGGGGATGAGCTTTCTGCCGATGAAAAACATATAGACTAAACCGACGAATAAGATGATGATGCCGACGGGCGTCAGTTCGAACATACCCATCGGGGCATACCCATAGTCGGTCAATAGCCCACTGACCACCAAGTTTGTAGAGGTAGCGATGGCGGTCATCGAGCTGGAGAGTATCGCGGCAAAAGCTATGGTCATGAGCATTTTTGAGGGATGCTGCTTGAGTTTCTTAGAAATGCTCAATGTGACCGGCAAGAAAAAAGCCGTAGAAGCGGTATTACTGGTGAAGGAGCCCATTCCAGCTGTGGCTAAAGATACCAACCAGAATAATCGGTTTTTATCTTCTCCGACCTGCTCGATGATCCAGCGTGTGACCATTTGAACGAACCCCGTTCTGATTAAGGCAGTGGTCAGCAGCAGTAACCCCAGAGTTTTTATGGCGGTATCCGAGCCAAAGCCGGCGATGCCTTCCGCTGGCGTGAGAATGCCCGTGATGATCAGCGCGATCATGATGCCGATGCCAATCACATCAGCTGGTAATGCATCCAGACTAAAGAGCACGATGGCAATCGCAATAATGATCAGGAGGATGATCATTGTGGTGGTCATCGGTTTAACCTATACCTTCAGCTGGGTTCAGCTTGCTATCAGGAAATATTGGGAGCGGAAAAAACATTAACATTCCAGCATTTTGAATTAACAAGTGCTTGAATTGTATCATCACTCGAGAACAATTTGTTAATAAATAATATAGATGGCTGGGATGAACAGTTAGGCCGAGTTGGCATTATTTGGGAGATATTTCGCGTTAAAGCGTTCCAAAATTTGCACAAATTCCTCGGGCAGCCGGGCGAGGGTTTCGGTGGCAATTGCTTGCGGTATGCCGCCATAGAAGGCTTGGGCGATGCCGCCGGCCATGCAGGCAATCGTGTCGCTATCCCCGCCCAGCGAAATAGCTAAGCGGATAGCATGCTCAAAGTCATTGGATTCTAAGAACGCGATGATTGCCTCCGGGACGGACCCTGGGCAGGTTTCATCATGGCGGTTCACCTGGCGGATTTGCTCTAGCGTACGGGAGAGGTCATAGCCAAAGCGGGAGCTAATCTCTTGCCTAATCTCAGCCTTGCTGGCGGCATGTCGGGCAAGGTAAATAGCTAAGGCGACCGCCTGTGCGCCTTTGATGCCTTCCGGATGATTATGGGTCACTTCAGCACTACGCTGGGCTTCGGTGAGAGTCTCTTCCACGCTTTCAAAAGCAAAGCCGATAGGGCTGACGCGCATGGCAGAGCCATTGCCAAAGCTGTTATAGGGCTTAGTGTCCTTTGAGTAAATCCAATGATAAAAATAACCGCCATAGCCCCGGTTGGGGTAACGCCGGGCAAAGTCCTGATAGGTGGAGGCGTAATCCAATCCATCCAACAGCACCTTGGCTGTTGCAAAAGTCAGGACGCTATCATCGGTGAAGGTGGACTTTGGCGAGAAAAGCGGAAAATCAAGCCCGTGATAGTTATTAAACTCATAGACCGAGCCAACGATATCCCCAACGATCGCACCGAGCATCTTATTACCTCTCCCCGCGGCACTCCGCCTGCAGCTGCTCAAAAAAAGTTGTCAGGAAAGCATCCCGCTGGGCGGCTAAGCTTTTGCCGGTGGATGTGTAAAGCGCATCTTTTACCTTGCGCAATTTAAAAAGATATTCGTGGTAAGCGCTATGCTGTTCGCCGGGGGCTTCTTTGCCTTCACGCAAGAACTGCTCGGAAGGCTCAGCATAGGCTGGCTGGCCAGCTAACGTGGCGAAGGCAATCGTGCGGGCGGCGCCAATGGCGCCCAGCACGTCCAGTTTATCGGCGTCGAAGAGGCACATGGCTTCCAACGTTTGTGGGCGCTCACCCTGGTGGCGGAAGCGGTGTGCGCGAATGCAATGCTGCACGGCTTGGATGCGTTCCTCCGTCCAGCCTTCGGCGCTGAGCACCTCGCCGGCAAACTGCGCTGAAGCTAAGTGATGCTCCAAGCGCTCCTTGCCATCCCCGCCAGGGGCTGCGCCGGCTGCGTCGTGCAGCAGGGCAGCAGTATGCACGATTTCCAAGTCTGCGCCCTCAGCTAAGGCGATTTTTTCGGCAAGTCGATAAACGCGCAGCACATGCTCGAAATCATGCACCGGGTCAGCAGATTGATACCAGATGCGGGCTTGAGCTACGGTGATAGGCATGTGGGTATTATAAGGGATTAATTGAAGGTGATGTGAATATAGCCAAACAACCAGCCGACGAAGATCAATACTGCAGCCAAGATCAAAATGACCTTGATCACGCGCCAAGCCACTTTGAATACCCCGCGCAGCACTAACGCGATTGCGGCTGCGCCCAGTACCAAAATTATCAGGTTATTTGCCTGGCGTATAAATTCCCAATTTGTCGCAATTGTCATCGTTCAGCTTAGCGGATAAACCACGCCTTTCTTGATCACTGTGGATACAAGATTCGTGCCGTAACGGTAGCTGAGCATGCGGTAATCGGGGACTTTGAGGATAATCAGGTTGGCTTGCTTGCCGGGGGTGAGTGAGCCCAACCTCTCGGCTATGCCAAGCGCCGCAGCCGCATTGATTGTGCTTGCGGCTAAGGCTTCAGCTGGCGTGAGCTTAAGGTAGCGGCAAGCTAATGCCTGGATGAATTGCATGGATTCGTTCCAACTCGTGCCCGGGTTCAGGTCGGTGGCGAGTGCCAGCAGCCCGCCCGCCGCAATAATCTCCCGCGCCGGCGTATATTCGCTCTGGGCTAAGCCAAAGGGCGTACCGGGCAGCGACACTGCAACGGTATTACTTTCGGCCAACTTGTGGATATCTTCAGCCGAAGTCTTGACCAGATGGTCCGCAGAGATGGCGCCCAGCTCTGCTGCCAAGCCGGCTCCGCCCAGGTTGGCAAACTCATCCGCGTGCAGCTTGAGCGGGAAGCCCAACTCCTGCGCGCGCAGCAAAATACGGCGGGTTTGGGCTAAGTCGAAAACCGCTTCTTCACAGAACACGTCCACAAAAGGCAATTGCCGCGCCGGGGCATGCTCTTGCCACCAGGCTTGCACCGCGGGCAGGGCTTCGTTGCAAAGGAAGTCAGTATAACCTTCGGCATTGCCAGCAAATTCCGGTGGGATGGCGTGCGCACCTAAATAGGTTGGGATAAGCTCGAGCGGTCCTTCTTCATCGAGTTTGAGGATAACCTCGAGCTGCCGAAGTTCGGTTTCAATGTCCAATCCATAACCCGTTTTGGCTTCGAGGGTAGTGCTGCCATGGGCAAAGGCAATATGGGCGCGTTCGCGGGTTTGGGCGAGCAGCTCCTCGAAGCTGGCTGCGCGGGTGGCTTGCAGGGTGGCTGCAATTCCGCCGCCAGCTGACATAATCTCCAGATATGATTTGCCTTGCAGGCGCATCTCAAACTCGTCCAGGCGGTCGCCCGCCCAGACTAAGTGGGTATGCGGGTCCACCAAGCCGGGCAGCACCGCCTTGCCGCCGGCATCGAGCAGGTCTGCCTCAGGATGTGCCAGCAGCAGCTCTGCCGGCTCGCCCACGGCTAAGATGTGCTCACCATCGATCAGCACTGCACCATGCGGCAGGATGTTGAGTGTGCCTAATTCCGCGCCGCGCTGTGGCTCGGCGGTGAGCTGAATGACCTGGGAAGTATTATGAATGAGTAACATGCTTGTATTGTAACGGAAATTTTGGAAACCAAAAGGCCGCGTTGGGGTGTGAATATAAAATTTATTTTTGGGGAAGAGATTAAATCACTAATTATGATGATTAAATCCTAAGCCTCAATCCCTGTCAACCGTGATACACTTTTCTAACTCATGGACCCAAAATCATTGATCCTGCTGGAATACCCCAAAATTCTGGCGCGGCTGAAGTCTTACGCCGCTTTCGGTGCGTCCGAGGCGCTGGCTAGCTCCTTGCGCCCGACGGCTAACTTAGAGAAAGCACGCACTTTGCAGCAACAAACGCGTGAAGCGCGCTATCTGCTCACGCTGAGTGACTCTCTCTCCTTCCAAGGTGCGGAAGACCTGCGCCCGCTGGTGGAGCGCACCCGCCACGGTGAGACATTAGAAGCCAGCGAGCTGCTGGCGCTGCGCAACACACTGGTGATTTCCCGAGAAGCCCGCCGCATCTTGGAGGCGCATGCCCAAGAGGTGCCGCTGCTTTCGGACTTAGGCGAGAGCCTCTCGGAAGGCTTGGGGTTGGTGGATGCCATCAACAAGTCCATTTCTGAACGCGGGGAGGTGCTGGATAGCGCCTCAGAGGCTCTCGGGCACATCCGCAGCGAGATGAAAGTGACCCATACACGCCTGATGGAGCGCATGACTCGCTACCTCAATGACCCCGCTACGGCTTCCATGCTGCAAGAAGCACTCATTACCCAACGCAGCGGGCGCTACGTACTGCCTTTGCGTGCTGAGTTCAAAGGGCGCATCCCCGCGATTATCCACGATCAATCTGCTTCCGGTGCCACGCTTTTCATCGAGCCGTTGGCAGTGGTGGAATGGAATAACAAGATGCGCGAGCTGGAGCTGGCTGAACGCGATGAAGTACTGCGCGTCCTGCACGGGCTCAGCGAGCGTGTGGCGGAGCAAGGTGAAAGCCTAAACGCCAGCACCGAAGCAATGGCTGCGCTCGATTTTGCCCTCATGAAGGCGCGCTATGCCGATGAGCTGCATGCCACCGAGCCAGAGCTGGTGCCTTTCGCCCAGGATGCGCCTGACTTTCACCCCGGCAGCGTGATCGAGCTGCGCCGTGCCCGGCACCCACTGCTGGACCCGGAAAAAGCTGTTCCGATTGATGTGTTTTTTGACCGCGAAACCTTTGCGGTGGTGCTCACCGGACCGAATACCGGCGGCAAGACCGTCACGCTCAAGACGGTTGGCTTGCTGGTGCTCATGGCTCAGTCCGGCTTGCAGATCCCAGCACAGTCAGGCTCGCGCTTGAGCGTCTTCAAGGATGTATTTGCCGATATTGGCGATGAGCAATCCATAGAGCAATCACTTTCCACGTTTTCCGGGCATATCATGCAAATTGTGCGCATTCTCAAGCGGGCAAACCAACGTAGCTTGGTGCTGCTGGATGAGCTTGGCGCTGGCACCGACCCGCAGGAAGGCTCGGCGTTAGCCCGGGCGGTGCTCAGCGCACTGCTTAGTCGTAAGATCACTTGTATGGTCGCCACGCACTACCCCGAGCTAAAAACTTTTGCGCATGCCACGCGTGGCGTGCTGAATGCCAGCCTGGAATTCGATGTTGAGACGCTCAAGCCTACCTATCACCTCACCATGGGCTTACCTGGGCGTTCTAATGCCTTAGCGATTGCCGAGCGCTTAGGTTTGGAGCGGGATATCATCGAGGATGCTCGCCACGAGCTCAACCCCACGGACTTGCGTGCGGAGGATTTGCTTGAGGAAATCCACCGTCAAAATGAGCTCGCGCGCATCAATTACGCTGAATCCGAAAAGCTGCGCCGCGAATTAGAAGCAAAGCAAAAAATTCTCAACGCCCGCTTAGAGGAGCTGGAAGCCGAAAAGAACAGCATTATAGAACAAGTTCAAGACCAAGCTGAGCAGGAACTCGAGCAGGTTCGACAGGAGCTGGCTGAGCTCCGCCGGGAGATGAGCCGGCAGCGCACGAGCCCGCCAGAGCTGGCACCCCTGGTGGAGAAGTTTGAGGAGGTTGCAGAAAAACAGGAAAAGATCGTGCGCAAAAAGCGTCAGCCGCGCTTAGCACCCTCCAGCGGTCCGCTGCGGGTAGGTGAGAAGGTGCTGGTACGCCGGCTTAAGACCGAAGGCGTGATCACCGCGCTGGAGGGGGAAGAAGTGGAAGTGCAGGCAGGTGTGCTGCGCATGCGCTTGCGCCCTGAGGATATCATCCGCCGCACGCAGGCAGAAGAGGAAATGATTGCAGAACCTGCTAAACCCGTGGTCGGGCGGACACAGCTGCCCGAGGTTGCCTCACCTGGGATGGAACTAGACTTGCGTGGGCAGCGCGTTGAGGATGCACTTGATCGATTAGATGCATATTTAGAGCAAGCTTATCAGGCGGGGCTGCCTTTTAGCCGTATCATCCACGGCAAGGGCACTGGGGCGCTGCGCCAAGCGGTGCGCGAAGTGCTACAAACTTCGCGTTATGTGAAGCGTTGGGAGCCAGGCGGAGAAAAAGAAGGAGGCGATGGCGTTAGCGTGGTCTTCTTCGAAGGGCACTGAGTTAAAAACTACCTAGGAGTTGTCCGGGTTTACTTGGCATTTTCCATCTGCTTTTTACGCCGGTGCATCAAGAGAGGCGCAGCTAACTTGCGCAGCCAATATTTGAACACGATCGGCGAAAGCGCCTTACCTCCATCGCGATAGTGCACGCGCAGCATCTCCGGCCAGCAGCGGTCGTCGGCAGCGATAGACTTGCCCGCACCGTGCAAGCGGAAAGCCGCCCAAAGCTGGGGAACATACACCAAAGGGGCAAGCGCGGCTAAGCGCACCCAGAGGTCGTAATCCATAGCAAAGTAAAAGCTCACGTCCAGCGGCGCTACCTGCCGCCAAAGCTCCGCGCGGAAAAAGCTGGCTTGCTGCGGGATGTGCACATATCCACGGCGCAGCTTGCGGTAGTCGGTTTGCGCCGCCGGGAACTTGCCAATGGTTTTCCCCTCTGCATTGACGAGCAGCGCATCCCCATAGACCATAGCTGCTTCGGGGTGTTCATGCAGCGCCCTTATCGCAGCGCTCACCGCGCCGGGCAGCAGTATGTCATCCGAATTGAGCCAGGCGAGAATTTCGCCGGTAGCATGGGCAAAGCCCTGGTTGATGGCGTCCGTCTGGCCTTGGTCGGGCTGGGATTGCCAGTACGCCAGCTGGTCGGCATATTTTTGGATAATCTCCAGGCTACCATCCGTCGAGCCGCCATCGATGACGATG
>DICP01000008.1 GCA_002417685.1 Candidatus Mesolinea sp. UBA5823 | reverse complement strand
AAGTCCGGTTACCAGCCTGAGCGCACTATCTACCTGGCGTTTGGTGATGACGAAGAGGTTTCTGGCTTGCACGGGGCACAAGCAATTGTTGAAACGCTGCAAGCGCGCGGTGTGCAGCTTGCCTTTATGTTGGATGAGGGTGGTGCGGTTACCCGCGGCACGCTCTATGGCATCGACCGACCAGTCGGGCAGGTCGGCATCTCAGAAAAAGGCTATCTCTCCCTCAGGCTAAAAGCCAAAGTGAGCGGTGGTCATTCCGCAACTCCTCCAGCGCGGACCGCGATCGGCTCAATTGGGTTAGCCATCGCTGCCTTAGAAGCCAACCCCTTCCCCCAGCGCCTGGATGTGATTCAGTTTATGATGAGTTTTGTAGGTGAAGCCCTGCCTTTCTTCGAGCGCATGCGCTACGCTAACACATGGCTTTTCGGCGCTGGACTTAAACGAAAGTTGGCAGCTCACCCTATCACCAATGCCCTCACCCGCACAACAACCGCCCCAACGATCATCAAAGGCGGCAGCGCCGAAAACGTCCTGCCGGCCGAAGCTGAAGCGTTGATCAACTTTCGCATCCTGCCAGGCGATACTGTCGTCGATGTTTATCAGAGCGTGAACGAGATGATTGGAGACGAAGTCATCGAAGTGCTTCCAGCTCACGGCGAGACTCTGCAGGATGAGCACGCTTGGGATCCTACGCCCGTAGCTGATGTGGACTCGCCAGAATTCGAGCGCTTGGCAGAGCTTATCCGCGCCACCTTCCCAGGAGCCCTGGTAGCGCCTTACCTCATGACCGGTGCTACTGACTCGCGCCATTATGCGCCTATCTGCCAAAATGTTTTCCGCTTCTCACCCTTCTTCCTCAGTGCTGAAGAAGCCGCCCTGATGCACACTGCTAATGAAAGACTTTCCTTTGTCAACGCTGGACGGATGGTTGCCTTCTATCAGGAGCTTATCCGTTTAGAAGGCAGCATCACTGCTGAACCCGAAACCGACGAGGAAACCGAGCTTTTAGAGCTCGAAGAAGAGCCAAAGCCCAGACGTGCAAGCCAAGGCAAGAGACAAAGAAAAATTGATTTGGAAGAGGAAGTATCCGATGAAGAGGAGATCAAAATCCAACCTTTAGCAGAGGATGATGAACCCTTAGACGTCAAACCGCTCAAGAGAAGCAAAGGGGAATGACCCTTTTTCCATTTTGTTAGCTTTAGCAGCCCTCTAGCTCGGAGGGCTGTTTTAAACCCTGATTCTGATATACTTACGCGAGCGAGGCATTTAATGAAATCTAAACTTGAAACTATCATCACGGTTTTACTTCTGGTTGTTTTAGGCTTATTTGTGATCTTCTTTCTCCAATCAGCCCTATTTGCTCCTGCGGAGGAGCTTCCCGCACCCACCCAAACTGCAACTGAGTCTTCACAAAGCTTAGATCCTGCAATCGCTGCTTCGATGGATGAAATCGAACAGCAAGTCGCTACCATCCGCGGCTTAGAGCCAAAGACCAAGGTGCCCCGCAAGCTGCTGAGTGAAGAGGAATTGCAAGAAATTGTCACTAACGAGTTTTTCGCCGACTACACCCCCGAAGATGCTGCCAGTGATACCCAAGTGCTCTCGCTGCTGGGCTTACTCCCACAAGATTTTGACCTGCTCACATTTTATCAGGAGCTCTACAGCGAACAGATTGCCGGATATTATGACAACGAAGCCAAAGCCATGTTCGTCGTCAAAAGCGCCGGCTTTACCGGGGTGGAGCGCGACACCTACGCGCATGAGTTCACCCATGCTTTACAAGATCAGCATTTTGATTTCAAAGGCAAATTGAATTACACCGAGGAATCCTGCCTGGAGGATTCAGAACGTTGTGCAGCGATCCAATCCCTAATTGAAGGCGATGCTACCCTCACTGAAATGACCTGGCTACAGACTTACGCTACGCCACAAGACATCATAGACCTGCAGCGCTTTTATCAAACCTATCAAAGCCCCGTTTTTGACTCAGCACCTGCTTATATGCAGCTGGATTTTATGTTCCCCTACGACCAGGGATTCACCTTTGTTCAGTCTCTCTTTGGTCAGGGTGGCTACGCCACTATCAACGAGGCTTTTACTAGTCAAAACCCGCTCTCCACAGAACAAATCCTCCATCCCGATCGCTATCCGGCAGATACCCCTATTCCGGTGGACTTGCCTGAGCTGGCAGATGCCCTGGGCTCTGGCTGGGAAGAGACCGACCGCAATGTAATGGGCGAATGGTACACTTACCTCATCCTCGCCCAAGGTGATGACCCCACCAGCCGGCTGGTGGAGAGTAAAGCCTCTGCAGCCGCTGAGGGTTGGGGTGGTGATACATACGTGGTGCTCGAGAACGCTGCCAGCAATGAGGCTGCCTTGCTCGTGCGTTACACTTGGGATACTTCGGCCGATGCCAGCGAAGCACAAACCGCCTTCACCCAATACCTTGCCCTGCGCTTTGGCAAAGCAGATAGCACCGGCATTTACCAGAAAGATGGCATCTATAGCGCATTCAGAGAAGACCCTGATGGTGGCTTTACCTGGCTGATTGCGCAAAACC
>DICP01000081.1:6195-8241 GCA_002417685.1 Candidatus Mesolinea sp. UBA5823 | reverse complement strand
GCCAATAATGCTGAGAAACTATTACAAGCTAAAGAACGCTTGAAAAATGCCGTAGAAATAACTGAGGACCGGGTGGAACGACCGCCGTATTTTCACGGCGTGATAGGATTATGATGAACATCAAAACCCGGGCAACCGGGTTTTTTTATATGTGAGAAGAAGAGGATTAATTGATTACTGAAAGAACTGACCTACGCAATATTGCCATTATTGCCCATGTTGACCATGGAAAGACGACGCTAATAGACTCGATGCTGCGCCAAGCGAAGATTTTCCGCGAAAATCAGCGCGTACAGGAGCGCATCATGGATTCTAACGACCTGGAGCGGGAGCGTGGAATTACGATCTTAGCAAAAAACACTGCTATTAGCATACCCAACCCCAAAACTGGCGAATTGGTAAAAATCAATATCGTCGATACACCTGGTCATGCTGATTTCGGTGGAGAAGTAGAGCGCATCATGAACATGGTGGATGGCGTCCTCCTTTTGGTAGATGCAGCTGAAGGACCTAAACCACAAACACGCTTTGTACTCAAGCAAGCCATCGCTAAAAACCTGAAAACGATTGTGGTGATCAATAAACTGGACCGAAAGGACGCCGATGTTGAAAGCGCAATTAATAACACCTTTGACCTGTTTGTGGAATTAGGCGCAAGTGATGAATTAACAGATTTTCCGATTATCTATGCCAATGGGCTGGAAGGCAAAGCAGGGCTTACCCCTAATCTCGACGATGATTTGCACGCTTTGTTTACGTGTATTTTGGATAAAATTCCTACCCCAAAGGTGGATCTAGAGGCACCTTTTCAGATGCTGGTCACTAATCTTGGTTATGATGAATACAGCGGGGTTACTGCTGCAGGGCGCATTCATGCCGGTAAATTGACCACTGGTCAAATGTTAGCGCGCATCAAACATGACGGCAGCATTGAAAAGGTTCAAGCGCGCTATGTGTATGCCTTCCAGGGCTTAGATAAGGTGCTGGTTGATTATGTGGAAGCTGGAGAGATTATTACCATTGGAGGGCTTAAGGATATCCAAATTGGAGAGACTTTAGCTGATCCCGAAAATCCGGTGGCGTTACCTATAATCAAAGTGCAGCAGCCGACGGTGCAAATGACATTTGGGGTAAACACTTCACCATTTTCAGGTCAGGAGGGGAAGTGGAGTACATCTCGCAAGCTATGGGAAAGGCTACAAGATGAATTGCGTACGAATATTGCCTTGCGTGTGGAGCAAACCGACGCAAATGATGTTTTTCTCGTCTCCGGAAGAGGTGAATTGCACTTAGGTATCCTCATCGAAACCATGCGACGCGAAGGCTATGAATTTCAGGTTTCCCGCCCCGAAGCAATCGTAGTTACTGATGAAGATGGTAAAAAGGTCGAACCTTTTGAGGAAGTGCATGTGGATGTGGATCCAGAGTATGTGGGNNAATAACCCGGATAACACCGTGCATCTGACTTATGAAATGCCGACCCGGGGGTTGTTGGGTTTCCGTTATAAGTTCCTCACAATCACGCGCGGAAAAGGCGTGTTGAACTCATTCTATATCGGACTTCGCCCGCTAGAAGGACCGATTGAAACAAAACAAGCCAGCTCAATTGTCGCGCGGGAGACCGGCGTCACTACCACTTTTGGCTTGAGGAATGCTGAGCAGCGGGGTCAACTTTTTGTTGGGCCGGGTGTTCCCGTCTATGAAGGTATGATCGTAGGTGAAACGCCAAGGCCGCAGGATTTATCCATCAACGTAGCAAAGAAGAAACATCTAACTAACATGCGCCAATCCATTCGGGACTTGGAGGATAAACTCAATCCTCCTCGGACGCTCAGCCTTGATGAAATGATCGAATATATTGGACCGGATGAACTTTTGGAAGTGACACCACAAAGCTTGCGCATGCGTAAACGCATTTTAGAGACACATGAGCGTTTGCGTTCTGAGAAAACCGGTGAAATTGAAGAGGATAATTAAGAGGCTGAGGTCCTATCCGCGGTAGAAATTTGGCGGGCGCCCAGGGATTTGGGTACGAAGGTGAAAAAG
>DICP01000081.1:0-6189 GCA_002417685.1 Candidatus Mesolinea sp. UBA5823 | reverse complement strand
AGCTGATGTAATATACAAATCACACAAATCTTCACCACCGAAAGTGAGCGACGTGGGGCGGTTGACAGGCAGGCGCACCTCCTGGAGCACTTCACCCTCTGGTGAAAGCTGTAATACACAGCCGCCATCCCAAACCGCTACCCAGACATTTCCGGCTTGATCTACGCACAATCCGTCTGGCGTTGATGCGCGAGCTGCATCATTTGGCTGAAAAAATACTTCAGGTGCGTATAGAATACCTTGCTCTAGATTGAATCGATAGCGATAGAGTGTGGCAGCACCGGAATCAACATAGTAAAAAGAGCGGTTATCTGGGCTCCAGTCAATTCCATTGGAAATTGTGACGCCTTCTAAAATTATGCTTACCATTCCGTTTGGGTCTAAGCGGAAGAGGGCAGATGACCTGGAGGGTCCTTTACTACCCACCCAAAAGCGGCCAGCGGCATCCACACGTCCGTCATTCATCATATTTGCAGCACCTGATGGATAAAGATCAACGAAGTTGGCGCTTAGGCCATGGTTTTGATCCCAATAGGCTAATCCATTTTCAGTAGCGATGATCAACCCACCTTTTTGACGAAACGCGAAGCAACCAGCGCGCTTACCTAAAGAAAAGGTTTCGATCTGATCATTGTGAGGATGATATCTGAATAATATCCCGGCTTCGATATCCAGCCAATACAAACAGGCTTCCCGAGGATGCCAGAGTGGACCTTCACCTAATATTGTATTGAGATGGATGCGGGACTGAGAAAGCTGGGTTATGCGGGACATAATTCACCTTTTTTATGAAGCTCTGGCTCGATTATGCCATAAGCTTTCAGGGTTGACTTATAATTGAGCTATATTTACACCTATTGGTAAAAAATGAAGCCACTCAAATCTACCAAACTGTTTATTCCTGCACTATATTTTATTCTGATAGGCTTGGAAGGATTGAGTCTCCTGGCTTGGTTGATTTATAAAAATGGAAACTTCATTAGACCAGAAGGTTGGGTTGCAGCAAGGTCTATTAGGCTCATTTCTCTGGGATGGTTAATTTTAGCCGCAGCACTTGTCATTTTCGGACTCTTTTTACTCCTGCATAATAAGGCAACTCAAAATTTTTACAACCGCGTAGAGAGCTCGCTTGTTGGGGATTATCCGCGTCTACGCCGTCTTTTGATGATATCGTGCATGGCTTTTTTGCTCCTTACCACAGCGATGATCTTGATTTGGGGAGCAAATAATGCGGTGATTAAGTATTTCACCGAACCATTGAGCATTTGGATTTATTTAGGTATTATCCAACTCTTATTTTTAGTCATTTTTGGAATTGTCCTTCCATCTGGCAGTGGAGATAAAAAAGCTTTTCTGATTTGCTTAGCGAGCATTGCTGCAATTTGGCTGCTCATCGTCGTCTCTAGGATCGGGTTGAATCCGGATGACCGTTACTGGAATGTGGCTGGCGTGCCAGTGCTGCTCAACCAGCTGGTACTCATTATTTTCCTCGTTCTTATTGGAGATCTCATTTTAGATAAGATGAAAGCACGCAACATTAGCAAGCGCACGCCAGGCGTTTGGCTGGATGTGGTAATTTGCTTGTTACTTTGGGTTGGGGCAGCTTGGTTGTGGAATCAGGCACCCTTTTCGAATAGCTTTTTCGCCGAGGGTCCTTATCCGCCTAACCAGGATTATTACCCCTATAGTGACGCTGCGCTCACTGATCTTGGGGGGCAGTATATGCTCATCGGAGAACGGCTGGAATACCCATACTTTACTGAGAAACCGCTTTATACATTTTTCTTAGGTTTGCTGCACCAATTTGTAGGACAAAATTACTTGACCACGACGACTTGGCAAATTATTTGCTTTGCCGTGTTTCCCGTGATACTTTATCTTCTCGGAAAAGAATTTTATCACTGCTTGTTCGGTTTGAGTTTAGCGCTTTTTGCGGTTGTGAAAGAATACAATGCCATTTTTTCTACTTTTAAAATTTCCGTTTCCAATTCACGCTTATATCTCTCTGAATTCCCGACAATGATTTTGATGGCATTGTTAGCACTGATATTGCTCAAGTGGTTTAAGAAGCCTCAGAAGAAAAGCCCCTGGATCATCCTATCAGGTGCTGTGCTGGGATTTGCATTAATGGTGCGGACAAATGCTCTATTACTGGTCCCATGTGTGATGCTGGCGGCTATGTTCATTTATAAGTTCCACTGGAAGCAAATCTGGCCAGCTTGGGGTATCTTCATTTTAGGTTTCGCACTCGCCATTGCCCCGTGGACAGCCTATAACCGAATGGAATACGGAACGGATCCTTTTAGCTATAAAATCCAAGCGGTAATTCAAACCCGGTTTTTGCACAAAGAACAAGGCCCAGCTCCAACGGGATTACCGGTTAATGACCCGATCTTATTAGGTGTAAAAACGCCACAGACCTCGGAAAGCCCTAGGGTCGCGCCCCGCTTGGTTAACAGTCCTAGCCAGATACTTCCAAAAGATGCTGCTGAAATTGTTACAGGTCATTTTCTTAATAATGAAATCAAAGCTCTGTTTGTCATTCCTTTCCAGCTGTATCCGCTCGAACTTACGCCTGTTCTAAGTCAGGAATACTGGGACGAACCTATCACTTGGCAGGGAGAAATGCCGCTTTCAACCGGGCTGGCATTTGCAGTTAATTTAACCCTCATTGGCTTAGGGATTTCAGCTGCTTGGCAGAAAAACCGATTACCTGGATTAATACCACTGTTGATAAATGTAGGTTACTATCTTTCCAATGCTTTAGGCCGTACTTCCGGCAGCCGATACCTCCTTCCAGCAGATTGGACACTTTATTTTTACTTCCTTCTTGGGCTAGCGGCGCTTTGGCGTGGCTTAAAGTTGAATACATCACCTATGGAGCAAGCTGAACCTAATCTTATCGCGGAAGAAAGTGCCCCGCAGCATGAATGGAGAGGCCTGCTTATTGCAGGTTTGGTTGTTCTTATTGCAGCCAGCCTTATTCCTCTTATTAATGTCAGCTATCCCAAGCTTTATGCTGAGCAAAACGAGCAAAGGACATTGGCGACACTCTACCAAAGTTCAATTTTCACGCAACAACCCGAACTGATAGACCAAGTATCAGACCTCATCGAGCAAGAAAACGGGATGGTATTTACCGGACGTATGCTTTATCCACGTTATCGGGATTTTGCCCAGCTTGAGGATATCGGACTGTTCCTCACCGTTTTGCAGCCAGATTTAACCGAAGTTTTTTTCCACTTTGACGAGGATGATCTCACCGAGATGCTGCCAGGGCAAAATGTAATTATTGTTGGATGCCAAAAAGAAGGCTATGTGGAGGGATTTATAGGTTATTTACCTGAGCAGGGATTAACCTTCCGCTCTAATATTCCCTATTCTTCTGACTTCTGCCAACACTGAGGTGGTTCTAAAAAGACTATGTTAAAATAGGCAGCGTGCTCAAACTGTTTCAATAATTCATATAGAGTTCTCATTATGCAAAATTTGCCACAAACACATTCCGACCTCGATTATCAAGTGAAGCTTTTTTCTAAAAAGGGATTTGAACCTTGGCTGAAAGTGGCTGTAGGCATCCTCTTAGGTGCTCTAATTGGGGGAATATTGAGCCTTTTTTTCACGCCTATTTATGAAGCAAAAGCCCTGGTGACAATTAACATGGAGCTGCGCATAGATGGCACTTTAACGGAAATTATGCTTGATGCGCAGGTTAATCATATTGGTGAGCTCGTGTTTCACCCGGAGGTCGTTTCCCGCTTGATTGAGACGGAAGCCGTCCAGGGGAATGAGCTCACTTTAGAAGATTTGAAGCAAAAAACCAGCGTAGAACGCCAGCTGATGAATACTGTCATCAAGGTCAAGGATCCTGATCCACAAATTGCGGCACGTATTGCTTCTGAGTGGGCCGAAATCCTTTATGACCGCTTGAATGAAGCATATCTTCACGCTGTACGGCTTTCAGAAGCTAAACTTCAATATGAGGCTTTATCTGCCTGCTTTTCAGAAGATATGAGAGCACCCAAAACATTTTGCCTTTCTCTAACTCCTGATGAGCTCTCCAAAGAAATGGGGCGTTTGAATGCAATTATCTTGGAAGAAAGTCCAAAGTCGTTAGGCTTAACATTAGCGCTCAACGTGAGCCAATACCAACCAGCTGCTGTTCCAGCTGATCCACTAAATTACCAGCGTGGTACATTGATCCTTGGTGGAGCTGGTGTTGGATTAATCATAGCCATCCTAATCAATGAGATCCCAAGCAAGCGTAAAAATTTCGATGAAGCCTAAAGTTTGGCAGGCACTGACTGAAATTTGCTGGGCATTTTTATTATTATGCTTACCGTTTACGAGCTTTCCCGCGTTAGCCAAGCTCTTCCATGGAGCATCAGTTGCACCACTCTCTGCTGTGTTCTTAGCCATCCTTGCACTGATTTTCTTCATCCCACGATTCATCAAAACACGCTCCATTCCTAAGCAAAGCTTACCTATTTTTGTCTTTTTTTTCATGGCAGCGCTAGCTACAGCGTTAGCTGTATTTATTCCTTTTGAATCTTTCCGCAATGCCTCGGTTTTATGGAATGGTTTGGAAGGTTTGCTCACAATAGTGCTCGGAATCGGATTTTACCTGCTCACTATCACGATTTTTCAGGATAAAACAACCCTTCATAAATCTCTACGATGGATTTACCTTGGCGGGTTGATTGCTATTCTTACCAGCTTGATTCAAGCAGTTGCTTGGCAACTCTATGGTGAATATCCTAAAATTTTATGGGAGTTGCAATCTTACTTTTCTTCGAGTGGACTGCTTTACCGCCAGCGTGTAACTGGTGTGGCTTTTGAACCCTCATGGTTAGCTCACCAATTGAACACGCTCTATATTCCGCTGTGGTTAGGGTTTAGTGTAAAGAAAATTTCAATCTCAAAAAAAAGAGTTTTTGGAATTTTTACGTTCGAAAATATTTTGCTCATATTAGGTACCATAGTCCTCTTCCTAAGTTTTTCGCGTATAGGATGGTTGACGACCCTCGTCGTTGTTGCATTTGTAGTATTCGGTTTGGCTGACCAAGCGATGAATCGCTGGCTAAGAAAACGCAGTGATCAGCTTGGGAAAACCGTGAGGCGCAGCCAACATTTTCTGACCAAACTCGGCATGTGGGTGGGACTTTTAATCGTATTTGGTTTGGTGGCTTTAGCTTTAGGCGTGGTTTTTTCGCGAATCGACCCTCGAATGGAGCAACTCTTCAACATCGAGCGCCTAAGGCAGTTTGGCGTATTAGGTTGGGCGAGCAAACTTAGCTTTGCCGAACGACTGATTTATTGGATTACTGGCTTTCGCGTTTTCTTAGCCCATCCATGGTTTGGGGTCGGCTTGGGTGGAGCTGGGTTCTTTTTCCCCGCTTTAGTGCCGGAGTTTGGTTATGGTTTGCCGGAGGTGGTGCGATACCTCTATACGCTTAACATCCTCCCAAATATCAAAAACTTGTGGGTACGGTTGTTAGCCGAAACAGGAATCCTGGGCTTTGCTTTTTACACCTCTTGGGTATACCTGCATTGGCGCGAAGCTGTCCAATTGGAGCGATCCGGATTGAGTGAAATGGAACGAACACTCGGGTTTACTGGCAAACTGTTTATCTTAGCGCTAATCATGGAAGGCTTTAGCATGGATACATTCGGCTTACCATATTACTGGATCGCATTAGGCATCGTGGTCGCTGCCAGGCGCATTAGTTATACAAGCGAAGTCCAGCAAGTCACTGGAGCCTCTGAAAGTTTAACCAGCTCGATAGAGCCTCTGGAAAGCGATCAGCCTGCCTAATATGCAGCGAACACTTACTGAATATGTGTAATCACCGATTCGTCAAATTCAGCTAAGGTCTTTTTACCGGTAGCAAACATACAGATGCGCAGTTCTTCCAGTATGAGCGTGATCGTTTTACCCAACTGGTCATAACCTTCGTTGGCAGCGCGCAGTAGTGGACCCGCGATTCCTCCCAAGGTTGCACCCAAAGCCAAGCTCTTTGCCAAATCGATGCCATTTTGCAGCCCACCAGATGCAAAAACACATGCATTCGGGATCTTTTCTTTGATTTCCACTAAGCACTGAGCTGTAGGAATACCCCAATCCCGAAAGTGCGATATCATCTGAGCGCGTTGCGGGTCAGGCTGCCGGTACATTTCCACCTGAGACCA
>DICP01000053.1:6014-8248 GCA_002417685.1 Candidatus Mesolinea sp. UBA5823 | reverse complement strand
ACAGGACATTTCTAAATTGCCATGACACCAAAAACTCATCAGAGAAAGTTGGTGGTTGTAACTTAACGAGGATCTGTGGGACTTGTACAGCTTAACAGGTATACGAGCTTAATTTTTTATTCTAGGTATAATTTCTGCAGATAAGGAGTTTTTAAATATGTCGAGTATTCTGACCATAATTGAGTTTGTGTTCTTTTTTGGGCTGCTGATTTTCTTCCACGAGTTGGGGCATTTCCTTAGCAGCAAAGCTTTAGGCATTGAGGTGGAAGAGTTTGGCTTTGGTTACCCGCCAAAGATGGTGAAACTGTTTACCTGGAAGGGAACCGATGTGACCCTCAACTGGATCCCATTCGGCGGCTTTGTGCGCCCCAAAGGGGAGGGGGATGAAACCGTGCCCGGTGGGATGGCTGCAGCCCCTGCGTGGAAACGCTTCTTGGTACTCATCTCCGGCCCAATGATGAACTTTGTGGTTGGCGTTGTCGTCTTGGTCATCCTCTTTGCGGGTGTTGGCGCTCCAGCAGTTGATAAAGTCCTTATTACTGACATCTCTCCCAATTCCCCTGCCGAGATGGCTGGGCTGCAAGTCGGTGATGTCATCACGGCGGTTAACGAAACCAAGCTAAACGATTTGAACGATCTGGGTACCATCATCCAAGCTAACTTAGGCAAAGAGATTAGTCTCACCGTCGTGCGTGGGGATGAAACCCTAACGCTCAAGCTTACACCACGGGTCAACCCGCCAGAGGGTGAAGGTGCGGTTGGCATCTGGTACACCACGCCTTACGAGCCTCAACCTCTATCTCAATCTATAGGTTTTGCTTTTCAGGCTTTCTGGTCTCAGCTGAAGGAAACTGTCTCGCTGCCGTATAACCTCATCACCGGGCGCGTATCTGGTGAAAATGCCCGCTTGGTAGGCGTAGTTGGGATTTATAACATTTTCAGCAATGCCAGTGAGCTCGATGAGACATCTCCAACGGCTACTGCCACACCTTTGCCTGTTTTCCGCCTCTCGGTTATTTCTACAGTCTCGATTGCCTTAGGCTTAACCAACCTCCTGCCCATCCCAGCATTGGATGGTGGACAAATTCTATTCTTACTACCAGAATTCCTGTTCAAGAAGCGCGTGCCGCAAAATGTGGCGAACGCCATAAACTCGGTGTTTTTCTTTCTGCTGGTTATCTTAATGTTCTATATCACCATACAGGATATTATTAACCCGATTACCTTGCCCTGAAAGAAGGAGGGCAAACTATGGATGAGCGTTACCAAGTTCATAATATCAAAGAAGCTATTAACGCCTTAACAGATGAATCAAAGCCATTCCCGCCGGCTTTGCTCTACACCTTTTCTGATCTCAATGCGGACGATATCCGCATCTTAAAGGCAGCCTGGCCACACTTACCTTTGATGCGCCGGCGAACTTTGCTCGAAGACCTGACTGAGATGGCTGAGAGAGATAACTTGTTGATGTTCGAAGAGGTTGGCAAAGTCGCCTTAGAGGATGAAGATGCAGATGTGCTCGTTTCAGCGATTGACCTGCTTTTTCAGGCGGAAGACAGCCGGCTGATTCCCACATTCTTACGCTTTCTCCAAAATGTGACTCTCAACGAAAGGGTGCGTGCGGCGGCTGCTAATGCGCTTGGTCCTTATATTTACCTTGGCGAGGTGGAAAAAATCCATCCTGAGCTGCTGCATAACATCGTTGAAGTGATGTTGAACATCTACGCAAATGACGTTTCTGACCTGGTGCGCCGTCGGGTGCTTGAATCTTTAGGCTATTCCAGTCATGCAGCCGTCCCGGAGTTGCTGCGCGCGGCTTATTTCCGTCCGGAAGTAACCTGGCAAGAGAGCGCAATGTTTGCAATGGGTAAATCCGCTGATGATCAATGGCAAAGCTTCGTGCTGGCAAACTTAGAACACGAAAACTTCAAAGTCCGTTTGCAAGCTATTCACGCAGCTGGGGAATTAGCCCTCATTGCTGCCCGTCAAACCCTTCTGCACATGCTCAACCAGGAGTATAAAAACGAAGAGCTGCGTCACGAGCTTGTTTGGGCACTTTCTCAAATTGGCGGCGAAGGCATCGAAGCAGCTTTTTATCGTCTGATGGATCGAATAGATGATGAAGAGGAGCTCGCCCTCATCGAAGACGCCTTGGACGAATTAAACTTCACCAATGATAAGAGTATTTTTGAGCTGATGAACGTTGACATAGAAGCTGATTTGATCCATGATGA
>DICP01000053.1:0-5928 GCA_002417685.1 Candidatus Mesolinea sp. UBA5823 | reverse complement strand
GTCGATGACGATGACTGGGATGATGATTTCGATGACCTCGACGGCGAAGATGATGACGAATTCGATGAGGAAGAGGATGAATAATCACTTCCAGGCGGGGTTGCGGTTCGATGGAGACTAATCCCTCCGAGATCAAACGCCTGCACGCCCAGATTGAGGGGCATGTGCAGGGCGTTGGTTTCCGCTACTTTACTTTGGAGCAGGCGAGAAGGCTGGGTTTAACAGGGTGGGTGCGCAATATGCCGAATGGTCACGTTGAGGTCTGTGCAGAAGGCAGCCGGCAAGACCTCGAAGAGTTTTTACGCAAGCTATATGAAGGACCTTCAGGGGCTTATGTGCGCGACATCACCTACGAATATCTCCCGCCAACCGGTGAAGACCATTCTTTTCGCGTGACTTTCTAGAGATTTCTAATCAACCCTACCCACTAAGATCTCTTGTTTTTTCCATTCTGGCAAGTTAGAACTCTCGGCTAAAATAGCGCGCAGCTCGTAAATCTGGTCACGCAGCATCGCGGCGCGTTCGAATTCAAGCTGCGAGGCAGCTGCCCGCATTTGCTTTTCCATCTCGGCGATCATTCGCTCCATCTCTTTAACTTCCATTTTCGCTGCCAGCTCCTGTGCATTGTGGCTGGCAGGACGTTCCACACCAGCAGCAGATGCTAGTTGGTCTGTCAGGTCCTTGATGGCTTTGGTAATGCTCACTGGCGAAATGTGGTGGGCTTCGTTATAAGCTTCCTGCTTGGCGCGCCGGCGGTTGGTCTCATTGATTGCTGTCTGCATCGCGTCGGTCATCTTATCGGCATACATGATCACCTCGCCATGCACATGGCGGGCAGCGCGCCCAAATGTTTGGATGAGGGAAGTGGCGGAGCGTAAGAAGCCCTCCTTATCCGCATCCATAATCGCCACCAAGGAGACTTCTGGCAAATCCAACCCCTCACGTAGCAGGTTGATGCCCACGACCACGTCGTAAACGCCCATACGTAAGTCCCGCAAAATGCTGACGCGTTCGAGCGTCTCAACCTCGGAGTGCAGGTAGTGCACCTTGAAGCCCAGGTCCGTTAGATAGGTTGAGAGGTCCTCCGCCATACGTTTGGTGAGCGTGGTAACCAGCGCGCGTTCCCCGTTGGCGATGCGTTTGCGCAGCTCTGACACAAGGTCATCAATTTGGCCTTTGGTAGGGCGCACGGTAATTTTTGGATCCACCAAGCCTGTTGGGCGGATGATTTGCTCGACCACTTGGTCAGCTTTGCTCATCTCATAAGGACCTGGTGTGGCGCTGGTGTAAAGCGTGATGCCCATCATCTTCTCGAACTCAGGGAACTTGAGCGGACGGTTATCCAAAGCTGAGGGCAGCCGGAAGCCGTACTCGACCAAAATCTCCTTGCGGGAGCGGTCGCCATTGTACATGCCGCGCAACTGTGGGATCATCATGTGTGACTCATCCAGCACCATCAGGTAACGCGAGGGCATGAAATCCAGCAGCGTCCAGGGGGGTGAGCCCGGCGGGCGCTGATCGATGTGGCGCGAATAGTTTTCGATGCCGGCGCAGTAACCCACCTCACGCAGCATCTCCAGGTCGTAACGGGTGCGCTGCTCCAGCCGTTGGGCTTCGAGGATGCGCCCTTCCTTGCGGAAGTAAGCCAAACGCTCCTCCAGCTCGGCTTCGATGCCTTGCAGCACAGTTTCTTTGCGCGTTTCTTCGGTGATGTAATGCTTGGCCGGGTAAATATCCAGCCTATTTAGCTTTTCAACAACCTCGCCAGTCATGCGGTCCAGGCGGGTGATTTGCTCGACTTCGTCGCCGAAATAGCTGATGCGGTAGATATCGCGGTCGCGATAAGCTGGCAGGATTTCAAGGGTATCGCCGCGCAAACGGAAGACGCCCGGCTTGAGCTCAAAGTCGTTGCGTTGATATTGGATATCCACCAGCTGGCGCAGCAAAGCGTTGCGGCGGTAAATCTTACCTGTCTCGAGGGTTAGTACGCTCTTGCCATAAGCTTCTGGGTCGCCCAAGCCATAAATGGCAGAGACTGATGCCACGATAATCACGTCCTGGCGGGACATCAAACTCGTGGTGGCAGAGAGGCGCAAGCGCTCGATCTCCTCGTTGATGTCCGTTTCCTTCTCGATGTAGAGGTCACGGCGTGGGATGTAGGCTTCCGGTTGGTAGTAGTCGTAATAAGAGACGAAGTATTCGACGGCGTTATTGGGGAAAAACTCGCGAAACTCAGCGTAGAGCTGGGCGGCTAAGGTTTTGTTGTGCGTCATTACCAGGGTAGGGATCTGCAGCTCCTGGATCACATTGGCAACGGTAAAGGTTTTGCCTGTGCCCGTGGCGCCCAGCAGAACCTGATTACGGTAGCCCTTTTTAATACCCTCCACGAGCTGACGGATAGCTTCAGGCTGGTCGCCAGTGGGTTGGTAGGGTGCGTGGAGTTCAAATTCCATGGGGGTAATTATAAAGCAGGGGAAGACGATAAATTTCGGTTGCAGAAGTGTTAAAGGCTCTTGTTCTCGCTGGTGTCCATCTTTGGTTGTTCTCGTTGGTCTCCTGAGTGCGTAGCCTGCCCGTANNGCCCGTAGGGTACCGAGCGAGTAAACTGTTCTTGCTCTCGCCGGTCTTCTGAGTGCGTAGCCTACCCGTAGGGTACCGAGCGAGTGATTTGACCGAAGGTCTCCTTATTTGAGACCTAAAGGTCAAATGCCTTTCATGGTCAGGAGAGTGAGACGCCTACCCATAAGGTACTATGAAAGAACGGGTACAAGACACACTATGTTTGAGGTTTGGAACGTTTTCAAGGCGCCCTAAGAACTAAGGAGCTTGATCCACACTAGTGTAGAAGTGATAACAGCAGGGATCGCTTTCACTTCCATGGTAATATTCTCTGATAAACCCGTTGTCTGTCAGGATGATGACGTCATGGTGCTCTTCATCTACACGGGTTTCCTCACCGGTCTCGGGGTTGACGTCGATATAGTATCCCATGAAGTCTCTTTTGTATGTGTTTGCCCCAACTTTAGCAAACTCGGTGGATGTTCCATCTGGTAGGTTGAAAAAAAGCTTGTCGTCTTGAACCTCCAATGAGATCATCATGTTGCCGCCGAGACAGACGCAACCATTATCGAGGCCGGTGACAGAATACTCGACAAAGTCGCCAGTAACGCCATATGTTTCTGCCGGGGATGAAGGGCCGGGTTGATCATCAGGCTCAGATGTGGCTGTCGGCTTTTCGATTGGTTCAGGTGTGTTACCGGAGGTAAGGTTCTCTTCAAGCTCCTCGTTGGCCCTATCGGTCATTTGTTGGACATAATCTATGCCCTCCGAAGGAGGACCAATACCGCAAGCAATCGTGAGCAAAATCATCAAGATAAGGATTGGTAAGGCAAACTTTTTCATATTTTCTCTCTAAGAATCTGTGAGCATCGAATAATTCCATGATCACTAATTTATTGTAGACGCTAAGTGTGTGGCTGTCAAGGCTAATTAGAAATGTGTTATTTTTTTCAAAAGTTCATAGATTAGAGGGATGCAAAAAAATGAGAGTTCCTTGATAATAGGGTTTGTTACACCAAAAACGAAAGGAACTCTCAAATGACAGCCGAAACCGGCGAAATTATAGTAAGTAATTACGCCAATTTTGTGGGAATCCATAATCTGATAGAAAAGGTTGATTTTTATCGCGTTGGTCTAAATCATTAGCGAAGATTTGCCAATTAGTCTGAGTAGAGAGTCGTTTTAGAACGAGTGATAAAGCAAATAAATGACGATTATCATTAGGTGTCCAGTTAAAAAAGTTTGGTAAGGATGGCGGCGAAGTGTAGTTCCTTCTAAAAAGCTGGCGAGTATGTGCACATAGATTTCTTAATAAACTGATGGATTGCAACCAAGAGGAAAGATAATATCCTGAAATATCATAAAATCTCGCTATTTCATTTTTATCGATATTGTTTAGATTTCCAAAAAAATGAGACAATGAACCTAATGAGAAAAATTCAATTAATACCCACATTGGAAACATGCCATCATATTGTTTCATATGCCATGAGACCACAGGATTAGTTGGATCTCGCTTTACTTCGCGCAAAACTATATTCATAGTGTTTTGCCAATCATTTATATCTTGATAAATCTCATACTTATAGAAAACATCAGATCCATACTTCAAGGAAAGGTGATTAGCCACAATTGTTTTTACTTCCAATTCAAATGGCTCAATCAGATAGAAAAGGTGGTTTCTTAGCCAAGCATCATTTTCGTAAATGAATTTGATTTGTATAAAAGACGTCTCTTGAGAATAATTCCCATTTGAATCCATAAATTCATGGAAATATTTATTGAGATGATAGTAGTTATGGGATTGTAAAAATTTTTCAGCGGAGTTTAAATCGCTAACAATCATACCTCTAGAAATCAGTTTTTCTGTCTGTTCATGAAAGGATAAAGGTGGTTTGAGTTGCATGGCAAGTTAAATAAACGACCAGCCCTGGTCCGCTGGCTCTTTCGAGCCGCGCGTGGCTGGTACTGTTACAATTAGTATACACGAGAAAAACGAAATGTCAATGGCAAAATTAAACATTTGTCGTATCCTCACCCCTCAATCAACCCCATCTGCTCTCCATCCTTGGGATTCTCCTTCTTGGCGCGTTTGAAGGTTTGGCTGACTTGGCGCATGGGCGGCATGTCGATCCCCTTGCCCTCGAGCAGTTCTGCGATGGTCAATATCTGGATACGCGGATAGTCCCGGTTCCAAACCTCGGAGTGGTAAAAGCCGGCTTGCGCTGCCTCCGCACGCATGGGTTTGGTAGGCTCCTCGAGCGTGATAAATACGCCCATCTGTGCCTTCTCGCGCTCCACCACACCAATCAGGTCACGCACCTGCGGTACGTTCACGTGCCCGCCCTTGACCGAAAGGATGACTTGCTTGGTTTTCCCGCTGGCGTCATCGTGGAAGTACAGCCGGCCGTCAATGCCGCGGTCAGCGCCTTTTTTGCCCTCCGCCGGGCGTGCGCCGACCAAGCCTAACGCCCACCACTGGAACTGGTATTTATCCTGAGCTGCGAGCGAGGCGGCTTCTTCTAACGTGGTAGGCTCGCCAATCACCTGGAACTGCAAGGAATCGCCAAAGGCATCCTCTAAGCGGCGCTTGACCAAGCCGATGGCTAAGTGGGTGATATCAATGCCAATCCATTGCCTGCCGAGCTTTTGCGCCGCGACCACCGCCGTGCCGCAGCCGCAGAAAGGATCCAGCACCACGTCGCCCGGGTTGCTGGAAGCCTGAATGATACGCTCGAGCAGGGCTAAGGGTTTTTGGGTGGGGTAACCAAGGCGCTCTTTTGCCTGTGCGGATATAGGTAAAATGTCATCCCAGATGTTATCAACGGGAGTCCCTTTTTGTTCATCCAAATATCTTTTCAATCGAGGAACAGCCCCCGGCTTTGTTTGGACTATTAATCCTTTTTCATATGCTTTTTGCATACGATCTTTTGTCCATCTCCACACCCTAGTAACACCCAGAAATTCATATGTTAAATTAGGTCGATCTTTGTTAGGATTAGTTAAATCTGCTAATATGTACCTTCTGCCAGTTTCTGTTTCAATATATTTATAAAAATTATCTACATAACTTTTATTGTGTGGCTTATATTGTGGATTCCAAATTCTTTCATTTGTTTTTCCATACATTAAAATAGTATCATGGTTAGATGCAAATCTTGTGAATGCTAAACCTTTTGCGTTCTGCCTTCTCCAAACAATTTCAGTAACAAAGTTCTCTGCCCCAAAGACCATATCCAGCAGCATCTTGAGGTAATGGCTGGCGGTTGGGTCGCAATGCAGGTAGAGGCTGCCGGTAGGCTTGAGCACGCGGCGCAGCTCCATCAGGCGTGGCGCCATCATGGTCAGGTAAGCCATCATGTTGCTGTC
>DICP01000087.1 GCA_002417685.1 Candidatus Mesolinea sp. UBA5823 | reverse complement strand
GAAGCGCTGCGCCGCGAATGCCTAGAGGAAATCAACACCGATGTGGAGGTTGGCGATCTGCTTTGTGTCCGCGATTACATTAGCGATCACCACGAATTTGCCGAAGCCAACGGGCATGTACACGAGCTGGAGCTTCTCTTTGCTTGCAGCTTACCCGAGGGCTACCAACCCCAAGCCGGCGAAGACCCCGACCCAGGGCAAATTGGGGTTAGCTGGGTGCCGCTTAACCAACTCGAAGCGGTGAACCTCTTCCCTCGCGTTTTGCACCATTATCTGCAGCACTTGGACGACCCCCAGCGACCTATATACTTAGGGGATGTGAATTAGCCACGCCCCTTACTGAGAGTATAATTTTACCTATCCGACCGAAAAGTATCCACCGGCGGTAAGGAGCCCATTATGCAAGGGACAATGCTCAGTAACGAACAAATGCTTTTCTTACAGCAAGAAAAGCAGCAGCTCAACATAACTAAGCGCGTTCTTTCGAATTTCAATTTACCGGAAGAAGCGCTAAACGCGTTAGGTGAAGCGATTTTACAGCTGGACGAGCTGTTTCTGATTGTGGTGGTCGGTGAGTATAACTCCGGTAAAAGCGCGCTGATCAATGCCTTGCTTGGTGATCATGTGCTTGAAGAAGGTGTGACCCCCACAACCGCTCGGGTGACCTTGGTACGCTGGGGGGAAGCACTCAGCGAGCAGATTGTCAATGAGGACTTTGCAATCGTCACCTATCCCTTGGAGCTCCTCAAAGAACTCAACCTGATTGATTCGCCAGGCACCAACGCCATCATCCGCCGGCACGAGCTGCTTACCACCGAATACGTTCCCCGCAGTGACCTCGTGCTCTTCACTACTTCTGCCGACCGCCCCCTGACGGAGAGCGAGCGCCAGTTCCTAGAGAAAATTTTAGCATGGGGCAAAAAGATTGTGCTGGTGATCAATAAAGTCGACATCCTGGAGGGACGAGCCGCAGTGGATGAAGTGCGCGCTTTTGTGGCGCAGCACACTGCTGGCATCTTAGGCTATACACCGGAATTGTTTGTACTCTCGGCTAAACTAGCTGAGAAAGCTAACCAGACCAGCGACCCGGAAGAGAAAGAACAACTACGCAAAGCCAGTGGGATTACAGACCTTGAGCGTTACATCACCGAAACTTTAGATGATCGTGTACGGCTGGAGCTCAAGCTTTCTAATCCTCTTGGTGTGGCAGCAAATCTGCTCCAACAGGCAGAAGGTTTAAACCAGGCTCAAACCGAGGAGCTCCAGGCGGACCTGAAGTTGGTGAGCGAGTTGGAAGAAATGCTATCTGCCTACCGGAAGGAGCTAACTGCCGAGATCAAACCCCGTTTGGCGGAAGTTGATAATGTTTTACAGAAATTTGAACAACGCGGAGAAGAATTTTTCAACACCAATTTGCGCATTACCAATATTGGCAATTTAGCCAAGAGCGACAAAATTAAAGCCAAGTTCGAAGAAGAAGTGTTGGCTGGTCTTTCGCAAGAGATCGACGCGAAAGTACATGCCATGATCGATTGGATGGTGGATAAAGACCTGCAAATTTGGTATCAGGTGATGGGGGCGCTGGAGCGCCGTCAATTTGTGGCGCGCAAGCAAACTGAGGCCGGACCAATGAGCCCGCAAGCAGCCCGGCGCACTGACCTGATGGCAAGTGTAGGCGAGACCATCAAAACGATTGTCAATAGCTATAACCACAAGAAGGAAGCTGAGGAACTGAGCGTCTTAGTGGAAGGGGCTGTGGCACAGACGGCGCTTTTTGAGGTGGGTGCTGTAGGCTTGGGGGCGCTTGTAGCGAGCACCTTGTTTTCAGCAGCCATGGATGTGACGGGAATCGTCGCAGCCAGTGCTTTAGCTATCTTAGGCTTTTTTGTTATCCCCTATAAGCGTAGGCAAGCTATTGAGCGCTTCAAGGAGAAAATGAAGGATCTGCGCAGCAACTTGATGCATACCTTAGAGCTGACTTTTGGGCGCGAGGCGGATTTGGCGCTTAATCGGCTTGAAGCTAAAATTGCACCCTATACGCAAGGCGTCCGTGCCGATCAAGAGAAGATCGCCCGTGATGCACAAGCTTTAGTTGAACTAAAACAAACTTTGGAGGAATTGCAGGACCAGATGCGCACGGTCCTATAAATTGAGAATATGAAGAAGATAAGTCAACCTACTCGCTTATTTATCGTTAGCCTGGTGATTGTTAGCTTGTTGGGTGCTTGTGCGGTATCTACACCTAATGCCATGCCGTCACCAACGGGAACGCAGCAAGCGGCAGCACCCTTTGAGCTGTACTTGGAGGCAGATGGCTCGCCTTTTATAGTTTATCAAGGTGGCTATCGCTTTGAAGCGCCTTTGGGCAGTGATGTTAGCATCACCGGTCCCAGCACCACACTTTCGGCAGAAGGAGATGCGCTTTTATTTAAGCTGGACGGACTGAATAAAATGAGTATCAACCGGAATGCCCAGGAAATCTTGGACATCCTCATTAATACCCTTTTTAGCGCTGACCAAAGCCGTGTCAATAAATCAGATCCAATCACCTCCGCAGTGGAGGGCTATGAAGGCGTAGCCTACGACTTTACAGGCACCTTTTTGAACCATAAAGTGGAAGGCCGTGCCTTGGTGGTAAAGCCCTCGGAGAAGCGCTATATTTCGATTATAGGTATGGCAATCGTAGATGATCAACCTAATCTTTGGCAGACTACGGGCAAGGATTTTTTCAATTACCTGCTCAGCCATTACGCTATCTTGCCGGAAGAGCAGATCGCCTCAGCGGAGATTTGTCCGATCTCGCCTGATGCGACTTATGGGTATGAGGTCGAGAATGCTATCAAAGTTGGCGGCGGGCTCGCCAGCGGCTTTCTACGCGAGAAGGCATACCTGGATAATTTGCTTGGCCCAGATGGAAGCATGGTCACCTACGAGCGGGTAGGCTCGCTGGAATCGCCGGATAGCATTGTGGATGAATATGTGTTAACTGTAGGCACACAGGTCTATAGGCTTTTCTTAGATATCTATTCTTATGGCGTAATTAATGCGCCGCACGGCTTGGGCTGCATGGGAGCCTTTCCGCTAGGGGAGCCGTAAAAGAATTCCAAGGCAAACACGGGAGTCAAAAAAAGAGCTGGTGAAAAAGCCAGCTCTTTCGCTTCTAAAAAGGCTATTCCTCTTCGTGATAAACCAAGGTGCCTACAGGCTCGCCTTGGATAGCACGGATCAGCGCATCGGGGTCCCACAGGTTGAGCACCAGGATGGGAAGGTCATTTTCCATACATAACGTCACGGCTGTGGTGTCCATCACTTCCAGCCGCCGGTTGACGGTTTCCATGTATGAGAGGCGGTCAAATTTCACCGCTTCAGGATAAATGTTAGGGTCGCAATCGTAGACTCCATCCACTTTAGTCGCTTTGATGACAACTTCCGCACCAATTTCAGTGGCTCGCAGGGCAGCGGCGGTATCGGTCGAGAAATATGGGTTGCCTGTGCCACCACCAAAGATGACCACACGCCCCTTTTCCAGGTGGCGGATGGC
>DICP01000026.1:2217-3351 GCA_002417685.1 Candidatus Mesolinea sp. UBA5823 | reverse complement strand
GTTTGAAGCTCAACTCGAAGCCTTCGGACCTGCCCACAACCTCGCCACCCGTGCGGTTGAATCAGCAGGAGGTGCCAATGCCTGATTTAGACGCCCTCAAAGCGGAAGCCAAACGTCTTCTTGATGAAGGTGTGGTGGAAATGATCATCGGTTTTAAAGCCGGCGATACCCCCCTCCACCCGCAGCCTGCGTTTTTCAAGACCGTTGAGGAAATTGATCGTCTCGTTTACAACGCGCTTTGCCAGAATAATCTCGCCACCTACCTCACCCGCTTCCCGAAGACCCAAAAGATTGGCATGCTGGTGCGGGGATGTGAGAACCGCTCGGTGAATGCCCTGGTTATCGAAGGACAGCACCCCAGAGATGGTCTTTACCTGATTGGTGTCCCCTGTGAAGGCATCATCGACTGGCGAAAGATTATTGAAAAGACCGGTGAAGAAGTGATCAGTGTTTTCGAGCAAAGTGATAACACCGTGCTCGTCGAAGCAAAGTCAGGTTACTTCACCCTCGAAAAAGACACCCTTTTGCACGAAAGTTGCGCTCGCTGCATCCATCCAAACCCAATCTCGGCTGATATTGTCATTGGTGAACTCCTGCCTGAAGGCGATCCCACTTTGGCACGCGAGCAAGTTGCAGCTTTTGCAGATCTTTCTCTCCAGGAACGGCATGCCTGGTTCCGCCAGGAAGCCGAACGCTGCATTCGCTGTTATGCCTGCCGTGAAGCCTGCCCGATGTGCTACTGCGAGGAGTGTTTCGTGGATCACGTCAGCCCGCGCTGGACCGAGAGCGGCACCACCCCGGCTGGCATGCAAGGCTGGCACATCGTGCGCGCCTTCCACCAAACTGGTCGCTGCACCAGCTGCGGCGCTTGCGAACGTGCCTGCCCGATGGACATCAAGATGACCTATCTGACCGAGAAACTCAACCAAGATATGCGCCAAAAGTACAACTTTGAAGCTGGGATGGACACCAAAACCCCACCACCTTTCTCGACCATCACGCTGGACGACAAGTCCCGCTTTATAGTTTGAGGAGAGAGAAAATGAACCTGATCCTCAAAAAAGACGACCTTAATCACCAACTGAACGCCTGGCGCCAGGATTATGAAGTCTACGCGCCGCAATCTCTGCAGAA
>DICP01000026.1:1428-2173 GCA_002417685.1 Candidatus Mesolinea sp. UBA5823 | reverse complement strand
ATTCCGCCAAAAGCCCTCTTTTTGCCGACCTCCGAGGCTCTGCTGAAATTCACACGTTTTGGCGGTTACGAACAAGTTCCCACAGAAACTGCTCCCCGTCTCATTTTTGGCATCCGTCCCTGCGACGCGCATGCCATGACTATGCTCGACACAGTATTTGAGCAGGAACGCTACACAGATCCCCACTGGCAAGCTCGCCGCGATGCCACGCTTTTGGTTGGCCTTGGCTGCCATGAACCCTGCCAGACTGGTTTCTGCACAACAGTCGGCTCTGGTCCCTTCAACCATGCCGGTCTGGACGCGATCCTCACTGACCTCGGCGATATTTTCCTGGTGGAAACCCTGACTGAAAAAGGTGAAGGCCTTTTCAGCCAACTTGAAACTGCCACTGAAGAGCAAAGCGCGCAAGCAAGCGTGCTGCAGCAGGCTGCCGCGGCAAGCATGCCGATTGCCTTTGAAACGGAAGGCTTGAAGGAAAAGCTCGATCAAAATTTCGACAATCCATACTGGGAAGAAATTTCGCGTTCCTGTCTGAGTTGTGGAGTATGCACTTTCCTCTGCCCCACCTGCTTCTGCTTCGACATCGTCGATGAAGCCCAACGCGGCGAACGCGTGCGCAACTGGGACACCTGCATGTTCCGTACTTATTCCCTCGAAGCATCCGGGCACAATCCGCGCCCCAGCCGCGTGGAACGCACACGTCAACGCCTGAGCCACAAATATACCTATTGGGTGGATCAAATCA
>DICP01000026.1:760-1401 GCA_002417685.1 Candidatus Mesolinea sp. UBA5823 | reverse complement strand
AGTTTTGACGACCCCCAGGATGCCCGCGAATTCTTCGCTGCCTACAACCCGGGTCAATTCTGTCTCTTGAGCGTCATCGGCAAAGGCGAGTCCGCTCTCGGCGTTGCCAGTGCTGCCTGGGAAGGGGATTTTGTCCGCTTCACCATCCAAAAGATGGGCTCCGTTACAACTGCCCTGCACGAGCTCAAACCCGGCGATCCAATCGGCATCCGCGGACCGCTTGGCAATGGTTTTCCGCTGGAAGCTTGGAAGGGCAAGAACCTGGTGATCATCGGCGGCGGGTGCGCTTTTTCGACCCTCTATGCCCTCACCAAACACCTGCACCATCCCTCCAATCGCGGGGATTACGGCAAAATGACTGTCATTTACGGCACCCGCACCTCCGGGCTGTGCATGTACAAACAGGATATTGCTGCCTGGCATCAAAGGGATGACATGGAAGTGCATCAAGCTATTGACGTGCCAGAGCAGGATTGGCTACACCATGTTGGCTACGTGCCTGATGTAGTCAAAGAAGTCAAACCATCTCCAGTCAATAGCGTGGCAGTCGTTTGCGGTCCTCCAATCATGACCAAATATACCCTGCCAGCACTGGTCGAGCTTGGTTTCACCCCCGAAACCATTTTTACCTCGCTCGAAAA
>DICP01000026.1:324-659 GCA_002417685.1 Candidatus Mesolinea sp. UBA5823 | reverse complement strand
CTCAACGACCTGCCAGCAGACCTTTAGGAGAAAAATGAGTCGCGGTATTCCGAAGAAAACCAAAACCGAACACGAAATGACTATCGCCCGCCCAATGGTGACGCGAAATTACCTGATGCGATGGGATCTCGACCGTTGTGTTGGCTGCCAAATTGGCCCGATTGTCTGCCCCAAAGACGCGCTCACACATGTGGAGGCGGAATTGCAAGACGGTCGCATCGTCAAACGCGCCTCGGTGGATGTAGACGAAACAAAATGCGTCAATTGCGGCATTTGCGTTGTATCCTGCCCCACCCATGCCATTTCGCTCACGATCAATGGCAAGCCTGAAATTC
>DICP01000026.1:0-174 GCA_002417685.1 Candidatus Mesolinea sp. UBA5823 | reverse complement strand
ATTGCATTCACTGCCGCCAATGCGAGATCGCCAGCAAAGGCGCTTTTGAGGTCCGCCAGGCTTGGGTTGGCTCGGTCGAGCTGCACCGCGAACGTTGCGTGGAAGGCTGCCTGGCATGCGCCGATATCTGCCCCACCCGTGCCCTGCACATCGATGATGCCGGCGAGCTGGTTT
>DICP01000109.1:15173-23728 GCA_002417685.1 Candidatus Mesolinea sp. UBA5823 | reverse complement strand
GTGATCTTCTTGAATATAAAGTTATTCATTTTTTAATGTTCTGGACATTTTCAACACCCTCGTTGCAAGCCTGTAGCACCCCCGCTTGACGCGCTTAAAAAATCGATGGTAATATCAAATCATGTATTTAAAAGGAAGTAAGCTTTCCATGAATAAGAAGCGCCGGCGCAGTAATCCCCTGCTGATTATCCTGCTTGCCGGTGCTATTATCTTTTTGGTCTATTTTAATGTGATGGTTGTGCCTGGGATGAATCCGCCTTTTGTGCCCACGCCAACTGAAACGCGCGACCCTGTCTCGTATGAGATTGAAGCTCAAAACCTGGCGACTGAAGGTAAGTTTATTGCCGCCATCGAAGCCTATCAGCAAGCGATCAATGCCAACCCGAAAAAGATTGAAAATTATTTGAACATTGCCCGCTTACAAATTTACTCCGGAGCTTATGCGCAAGCACAGGTTAGCGCTGAAAACGCGGTCCTTTTAGAAAACGACAATCCCGAAGCTTATGCCTTACTCGGGTGGGCTAAAGGTATGCAGCAAAATTACTTAGAAGGCGAGAAGGACGCTAAAACTGCCATATCACTCAACCCGAACAGTGCTTTAGCCCATGCGGTGTATGCGTATATCTTGGCGCTGCGGGTTGAAGCCGGCTTGAACGAATTGGATACCATGGACCTCGCCATAGAAGAATCACGTACAGCATTGGCGCTGGATGCGAACCTGCTGGAAGCGCGCTGGGCGAGAGGTTATGTGCTCGAAATCACGAGTAACTATGCGGATGCAGCGGAACAGTACCAGATAGCTGTCCAGTTGAATTCTAATATTGCTCAGCTGCATTTAGCCCTTGGGCGCAATTATATGGCTTTGGGGCAAAACGATGAAGCCATCTTTGAGTTTACAAAAGCCTACTCTCTCAATCCAACCGACCCGATGCCTAACTATTTTATCTCACGGGTGTATGGCAGCTTGGGTGAATGGGCTAAAGCGATTCAATATGGAGAGAATGCTCTCCGAGATGGACCTACAGAGGCATTTCTCTATGCTAACTTAGGTACGATGTATTACCGCAGCGGCGCGTATAACCAAGCCATCCCTTACCTCGAGAAAGCCGTTCGCGGCGGCGTAACCGAGGATGGCGAGGTCATTGAGGGTATGCCCTTGGATTACACCACATCAGTGATTGAGGTTTATAGCCGCTACGGATTAGCCCTGGCACGTGTCAACCGCTGCACGGAAGCTGTTGCCGTCGCTAATGCTATCCTGCAAACGGTTCCGGATAACGCTGATGGCGTTTATAATGCCAATGAGATGATTCGCATTTGCCAGGAGAACCTGACGAATCCGCCCACCGAAACGCCAGCCCCAACCGAGACGCCTGTCTCGGGACCCTCGCCAACACCGCAGGGAACACCATTACCAACCCAAACACCAACGCCTTAAGTATGTATATTAACGAAAAGAAGAACTTATTTCATCGGCCAAAGGGGCAGTCCAACCCTTATCGCGTAATGCTGCTCATACTTATCATCGTTGTGCTCATTGCCGTGCTGCGCAGCTACGCTCAGGGCGAAATCTGGCCGCTTTTTGTTCCTACCCCCACGCCGACTCGCACCGTAAACTCCTATGTGGTGGAAGGGAGTACGCACTTTCAGGCTGGAAACTTGGAAAAGGCAATTGAATCCTACCAAAAGGCAATGGCTTTGGAACCAAATAACCCCGAGATCATGGTAGAACTGGCTAAGATTCAGGTGTATTCCTCCAATACCTTAACTACCGATGCCGAACGTCGGCAGCGCTTGGCAGAAGCTTTAGAGGTGATCGACCAAGCAAAAGCAATCGCGCCAAACAATGCGGACGTCCTTGCTACACGCGCTTTTGTGCTTAACTGGAATGCAAATCCAATCTTAGCGGGCGATCGTGCGGTTGACCTCCAAAACGAAGCTGAGTCCGAAGCGCTGATGGCTCTGCAATTGGATGGTAGGAATCCCTTAGCTTTGGCATATTACACGGAAATCCTCACTGATCAATATAAATGGGTGCAAGCGCAGCAATATATGGCTCAGGCAATGGAATATGGTCCTCAATATATGGATGTTCATCGCGTGCAAGCGTATCTCTATGAAGTGCTTGGGGAGTACAACTTAGCCATTCAGGAATACCAAAAAGCTATTGAAATTAACCCGAAGTTGACCTTTTTGTATTATTCCGTGGGCAGGCTTTACCGCCACTTGCAGCAATACGACGTGGCGTTGGAATATTTTGACAAAGCAGCAAACCTCAATGAGCAATTAGGGATTAAAGACCCGATCCCCTATATGCTCATTGCGAATACCTACGTGCGCATGGGTGAAGCTATGGTAGCTTCGCGCAATGCCTATAAAGCGCTCACCCTCAGCCCATACAACGCGGATACTTATGGCCAAGTGGGTGTGATTTACTACATGGCGCGCAATTATGAGGGTTCCATCCCGCTTTTGAAGTGTGCTGTGGAAGGTTGCGATGCTGCTGGCAGCTGCGAAGCGCGTGAGTGTGACCCTGAAACCGACGAACAGATTGTGATCCAGGGTTTGCCGCTCTCAGATACGACCGTGACGTATTACTACATTTATGGCTCTGTATTGGCTGGGCTGCATCGTCCAGGGGATGATAAATGCGATAAAGCCTTGGAGATTTTAGCCCAGGTGCGCGCTCAATATGCGGATAACCCGACTATTATGGGCATTGTGGAATCGAGCGAAGCGATTTGCACCGGCGATTAACTCCGCAAGTATAAATATTTCATAAGAAATTTATTCTGCTCTTGACTTCTCTTTTTGGGGGTTGTATGATTACATGTGTTAGCACTCTCACTATAAGAGTGCTAAATTGATGTGAAAGATAAAAAAATATCATAACGCGGAGGAATATATGTCAATTTCGTTAAAACCTTTAGGAAGCCGGTTGGTTGTTGAACCTATTGAAGAGGAAGAAGTTACTTCCGGGGGCATTGTCTTGCCGGAAACTGCTAAAGAAAAACCCCAAAAAGGCACTGTACTCGCTATTGGTCCTGGGGATCGCAATGATAAGGGCGAGCGGATTCCGATGGATGTAAAAGTCGGCGATAAAGTGCTTTACGCCAAATATGCTGGCACGGAAGTCAAGTACAACGGTAAAAAGCTCTTGATTTTGCGTGAAAGTGATGTTCTAGCAATTCTTGATTAAAAAATTATTGGAAATAAAGGAGTGAATTTATGGCTAAACAATTAGTATTCTCGGAAGAAGCACGGCGCTCATTGAAAAACGGTATTGATATCGTTGCCAACGCCGTAGTAACAACTCTCGGCCCTAAAGGGCGCAATGTTGCTATCGATCGCAAGTATGGTTCCCCAACGATTACCCATGACGGCGTAACCGTAGCAAAAGAAATTGAACTAAAAGACCCATTTGAGAATATGGGTGCCCAACTATTGAAAGAAGCTGCCACCAAAACGAATGATATCGCTGGCGATGGTACCACCACATCTACTGTGTTGGCGCACGCGATGGTGACGGAAGGCTTGAAGAACTTAGCCGCTGGGGCTAACCCCATGCTGCTCAAACGCGGCATCGAAGCAGCTTCCAAGGCAGTGGCTGAGTCCATCCATGATCAGGCTATTATGATTACCACCAAGGAAGAAATTGCTTCAGTGGCGACCATTTCTGCTCAAGATTCAGAAATCGGCAACCTGATTGCGGATGTGATGGATAAGGTGGGCAAGGATGGTGTGATCACCGTCGAGGAATCCAAGGGTTTGGAATTCGAAACCGAATATGTTGAAGGTATGCAATTTGACCGCGGATATATCTCACCTTACTTCATCACCGATAGCGAACATATGGAAGCCAACATTGAGGATCCTTATATTCTGATCTATGACAAGAAAATCAGTGCAGCTGCTGATATTGTTCCGCTGCTGGAGAAGCTGGTTCAGGTTGGCAAACGCGAGATTTTGATCATCGCTGAGGATGTGGATGGTGAAGCTTTGGCTACCTTAGTGCTCAACAAGATCCGCGGTATGCTCAACGTTATCGCTGTCAAAGCGCCTGGATTTGGCGATCGCCGCAAGGCTATGCTGCAAGATATTGCAATTCTGACTGGTGCGAATGTCATCTCTGAAGAGACCGGCCGCAAGCTGGAAACAGCCACTATCGAAGATTTAGGCCGTGCAGAAAAAGTTACCAGCGATAAAGAAAACACCACAATTGTTGGCGGTAAGGGTGATCCTAAGGCAATCAAAGGACGCATCGAGCAAATTCGTGTGGAGATTGAAAACACCACGAGTGATTATGACCGCGAAAAACTGCAAGAGCGTTTAGCGAAACTTTCGGGTGGCGTGGCAATTATCCGTGTGGGTGCTGCCACTGAGACCGAGCTGAAAGAAAAGAAGCATCGTGTGGAAGATGCCCTTTCGGCAACCCGTGCTGCGGTTGAGGAAGGTATTGTGGCTGGTGGCGGTGTTGCGCTGCTCAACGCCATTGAGGCTTTGAAAGACATCCAGATGGATAACCAAGATGCTCAAATCGGCGTCAACATCGTGCGCCATGCTTTATCAGTGCCAATGCGCCATATTGCTGAGAACGCTGGTATGGATGGCTCCGTTGTGGTTGAAACTGTACGCCAGAAACAGGCAGCCGAAGGTAACAAGCACATTGGTTACAATGTGCTCACCGAAGAGTATGGCGACATGGTTACGGGTGGCGTGATCGATCCTGCCAAAGTGACCCGCGGTGCATTGGAAAATGCAGCCTCGATTGCAGCGATGATCCTCACGACTGAAGCGTTAATTACGGACATTCCGGAAGAACATCCTGCTGCCCCAATGCCGCAAGGTGGCATGGACTACTAAAATTTACCCGTGAACACGAAATGACAGCTTATGGGCGGCGCATTGCCGCCCATAAATTTTAATCTTTGGGAAAATTTAGTAATCCAACAAACCTCTTGGTACAATTTGAAGTTGTTTATATAAGAAATGGAGGAGACCATGGCTGAATTAGAAAAAACATTAGAGAAACATATCCTAAGCTTCCAGCAAGATGAAATTGACGGGCATGAAATTTATACCTACCTGGCTGCTAAGCTTAAAAATAAAGACGACCAAGCCGTTATTGCGAAAATTGCCGATGATGAATTAGGTCACTACTATACTTGGAAGCATTATAGCGGTAAAGAACTTAAGGCAAACCGGTTTAAGGTCTTTTGGTATAAGCTATTATTTCATCTCTTTGGTTATACCTTCGTGATTAAATTACAGGAAAATAGTGAAGAGATGGCTCAGGCAGGCTATGCACCCGTGCTTGAGCGCTTTCCAGAGCTGGACGCTATCCTCAAAGACGAGGAAGAGCACGAAGAAAAATTGCTAGAGATGATGGATGAAGAGAGCCTTAAATATTCTGGTTCGGTTGTATTGGGGTTGAATGATGCGCTGGTTGAGCTGACGGGCGCTTTGGCTGGCCTAACGCTTGCTTTTCAAAACAGCCAGATGATCGCCCTTAGCGGGCTGATTACCGGCATCGCTGCGGCGCTTTCGATGGCAGCCTCAGAGTATCTTTCTACAAGTGCTGAGAAGGAAACCGAAAGAAACCCAGGAAAGTCTGCACTTTACACTGGCGTGGCATATATTATCACCGTTGCTTTGCTGATTTTACCTTACCTAATTATCAGCGATTATTTTGTTGCGCTGGGCGTAATGCTCTTAATCGGCGTAATGATTATTGCCCTATTCAATTATTATTCTTCTGTTGTGAATGATGAGCCGTTCCTAAAACGTTTTCTGAGGATGACGGGCATCAGCTTGGGTGTAGCCACAATAAGTTTCGTGATTGGCTATTTTGTGGGCGGGGTCATCTAAGTCTGGAAGACAAAGGTCGCGTATTTGCCTTAAGTTTTAAAGCACGGGGTAAAATACCGGAGAGGGTTATAATAGGCGCATGTTAATTAAAGGCAAGATAATCCTAAAGGCTCTTATTATCATAGTAGGCGTGGCATTGATTGCCACTGGATGTGGCTCTAGCGTAAATGAGACCGCTACCCCTCAGGTTATGCCCACCGCTGCGATTAATCCGATAGAAAGCCCAACTCCCTCAGCGTTTCCTACACCTACGCCTATACCGATTCCAGCTGCAGCTATTGTGAATGGCGAGGTCATCCCCCTCAGTTACTTTGAACATGAAGTGCAACGCTATAAAGCTTCGTTTTCTGAAGAGGAAACCTTGCCCAGTGATGCTGAAATTTCCGAGCATGTCCTGAACACTCTTATTGAGCAGCAATTGCTCTCTCAAGTGGCACGTGCTTCTGGTTACACCTTTACTGACCAAATGCTTGAAGAAAAAATTGCTAATTTACTCGCGGAGCTTGGTTCGGGCAGTGCACTGACCAGTTGGATGCAAGCCAATTTCTACGATGATGCGGAATTCAGGATGGCACTGCGTTTGGGCAGTGAAGCAGCCTGGCAGCGCGATCAAATTGCGGCTAGTGTCCCCGATGCGGTCGAGCAGGTGCGTGCCCGTCAAATATTCTCACGCACAGCTGAGGAAGCTCAATATGCTATGGCAAGCCTTAACTCAGGCGTTAGCTTTGATGAACTCGCTTGGCGCTATAGCCCGGAAACCGGTGGTGAGTTAGGCTGGTTCCCCCGCGGGTATCTGCTTTTCCCAGCCATCGAAGAAGTTGCTTTTTCACTGCCTGTAGGCATGCACTCCGAAATTATTCAAACCGAAATCGGTTACCATATCATTGAAGTCATGGAATATGTCGATTCATATCCCTTGACGACGGATGCAAAACTGAGCCTGCAAGCCAAAGCGCTAGCAGACTGGTTGCAAGCTGAACGCGCGAAAGCCCAGATTGAGATAACCATGCCGTGAGCCCACAAAAGCCGGTCCGCGCCCTCAAACGGAAAAGCTCTCAAGATTCGGCAGCTTCCATCCCCCCCATGGCGAAGCGCAAGCGCAAGCCGCCTATCGGAATCACCGGCGCAATCTTGCTGATGATTGTAATCTTGCTAGTACTTTTGGGCGCACTGGATATCCTCCCACCGCTTTTTAGAGCGGCGCCGGTTGTCAATCCAACGGATACTCCAATGCCCAGCGCGACGGTTACGACGCCTGCTCAAGCGACCTTCACCCGAACGTCGCCTCCTACCCAAACGCCTTCGCCAACAGCCACAGCTACACCTACAGCAACGCCTTCGCCCAGCCCCACAGCCACCGCGACCAAAAAGCCAATGCCCTTTGTGATCCGCGGGACCCCAGAAGCCCTAACGCACATTCTTATTCACCCACAATATGCTTGTGAAGATTATCTTTTCATCGGCGGGCAAGTGTGGGACTTGCAGGACGCCCCTTTGGCCGGTTTAATAGTGCATTTAGGCGGCAGCTATGGCGGCGCCAGCGTGGATTTGGACTCAGAGACAGGTTCTGCCTTGGTTTATGGGGAGTCAGGATACGAATTTGCGCTTGAAAACAAGCAGATTGCTGAAGACCAGCTTTTTATCGAACTGCGCAACACCGAGGGGGAGCTGCTTTCAGAGCCTACATTTCTGACAATCTCCCCTGAATGTGATTCGAATTTAATTATTGTCAATTACAAACAAGTCCGCTGGATTAACCCATAGATTGATTCAGTAGAGGCGTGCTCTGATTGAGATGGACTCCTGCCCTTGCAATAAGTGAGTAAGAGGTTGAGCTTTGAGCGCCAGTACACGGCTGTTGGCGAAGTAATCGAAATTGAAGCTGGTTGGGTCGCCGGCGGCTTTGCCCGGGATTGGCATAAGGCGCGCAGTGAGGGGCTTTTCCAGACGTAAAGCCAGCGCGGCTATGTCGAGCAAGACGGGGCAGAGCTGCTCTGGGGTAGCATCCCCAGGCAACGGGACCACGTCCAGCCCCGTCCCGCAGACCGCAGAGCACAGCAGCAGATCGGTGGTGGAAAGCAGCCCTTCGGATGCGCGCTGCGCCAAGCCTGCGTCTTCCAGAACGGGCAGCATTAAGCCGTTAAAACCTGTACGGTTATAATGCGCCTGGTCGAGCGTATCGGTGAGGAAAGCTGAAGCGAACAAGCTGCCATGCAAGCCAAACGCCGGCAGACCTAAGGCTTCTAAAGCTTTAGCAATGGAGACGCCTTGGGCTGGGTGCGGCGCTAAAGTAAAATCAAGCCCCTTGAAGTTATAAGTATAGATTTCGGTCAGTTTCTGCCCAATGGCTTCGAGTTTTTGAGCATGGCTTTCCACCTCATCAATTAGAGTTTTTCGGGCAGCTTGCAAGCTTTGCGCTTGGGAGAAAACTTGTTCTGCAAAGTCAGCTGCCTCAAGGGCTAAGGCAAAGGCGGGAGGGCTGTTTTGGGCATAAGCTGCGGGGAAGAAAGGAGCATAGGCTGGAACGTTAGCTGAGCCGCAAAAATTAAGGTTGGCAAAGCCGTTAGGTTCCACCTGGGCTAACTGGCAAATCAGGCTGGCTGCAGCTTGAGCGGCTGTTAAGCTGACCTCGTGATTAGGGGTAGTTAACTGAGCGGAGAAAAACACATTTTGGGTTTGGGCGAGGA
>DICP01000109.1:10921-15148 GCA_002417685.1 Candidatus Mesolinea sp. UBA5823 | reverse complement strand
TGGGTCTCAATGGCTAATGTCAATGCAGCTTCGACCAAGTTTTCTGGGCTCAAAAAGCTGACAAAAGGCGGCATAGCCAGGCGCAGCGATTCCACCTCGTAGCCGGCTTGCTCATAAAGCGTACGAGCGTGACCTGCAAAAATGCCCAACTGCTGTAGCAACAATCGATTGGGCGGAAAGCCTGGCTGGCAAAACACAGTAATCGAACGAATTTTCATTGCCTGATCCTTCGCAAATACTAAACTACCGAAATCATACCTTCAAAACTAAATTCTGGAGCTCTATTCTGCCAAATGACGCAATTCTACTTGGATTTCTCCCTGTGCACTAATTTCGAGCAAGGCATATTCAATGTGATGACCATTCAGCTTATGCGGGTAAGCGGCGCCGGGGTTGAGGAACCATTGCTGCCCGAGCTGATGGTAGACCTGGAAGTGTGTATGCCCATATATCACCAAGTTTGCCCTCGGGTAATGTTTGGCTAAGCGCTGCTCAATGCTGCGCAAGCTCATCTTTTGGCCGGTGAGGAGGAGGCGCAAATAGTTGAGCATATAAAGCGCCATGTTGACATGCCCATGTGTGAGCAGNNCGAGCGTGGTCATAACCTCAGGCTTGGAAAGATCACCAGCCAAAAAGATCGCCTCGGGTGAAGCTCCGCGAATTGCATCGAGAAGCTGCGGTGTAAGCGCGGGCACGCGATCACTGACGTGGGTATCGGCTAGTACTGCAAAGCGGTGCGCGCCAGTGGTGAAGGTAATGGCTGAAGCCAGGGAGCTGCCAGGCTTGGCGTTAGTTTTAGCGGAGTGCATTTCCGCATTATATCAAAGAGCAGGCTATCATTTGGGCATGGCGTATTGCATCACAAACAATCTCCTTGTTCTCGCCGGCCCTATGCGTACGTCGCCTGACCGTAGGGTACCACGCAAGGACAGCAATGCAACCTTATTTGCCTTTCTTGAAGAAGCCGAAAATGAGTACAAGAAGTATGCCGACGCTGCTAATGCTGACCATGGCAATGCCGACGGTGTGTGTATCGGCAAAGACGCGGACTAGAACGTTGGGCTGGTCCGTGGGGGTGAGGGTAGTGAAAAGCGTTTGGGTGGGGATGGGCGTGAGCGTGGGCCGCAGCAACGTAGCTTGGGGCGTGATGCGCGTAGGAGTGGAGGTGAGCGTGGGCGTTTGCGTGGAGGGGTTGGGCGGGCGGATGATCAACACCTGCCCCACGTATACATCCGTTACCGTTGGGCTGTTGCCTGAGTTGCCCATGATCTCAGCACCAGGGACGCCATACGCCAGCGATATATCCCACAGCGTCTCGCCCTCTTGCACGATGTGCACAATGGAACCGTCGGGGTTTGGGGTAGAAGTGATAATCCAACTGGAATAAGTTGGGGTAGGTTGATCCTCTTGAGCGAAAGATTTAGCTGAGGCAAGCGTCTGCTGGCTGTGGAGTACCAGGGCTAACAGAACGAAGATGAGCAATCGTGCAAGCTTTTTCATGATGGCGCCTATTATACTCCACGCGGATTAAAGGCATTTGAGCAAGTTCCACGGAAAGGATTACTTTGGCGTTTTTTGCTATTATGTGATAGCGCCCTGATAAGCTGCTCTCTCCGGTGGTAGAATTGGACAGAATAAAGCCATTCCAAGGAGATTGCTCATGCTGGACTTGAAATTGATCCGCGAAAACCCCGAGCTCATCCGCGAAGCCTTGCGCAAGCGCCAGATGGAGACGGACATTGTTGACCAGATTGTCGCGCTGGATGAGCAGCGCCGCACACTCATCCTGGAGGTAGAAAGCAAAAAAGCCCAGCGTAATGCGGTAAGCAAAGAAATTGGACGCATGAAAGATGCGGCTGCCCGGCAGGGAAAAATCGAAGCCATGCGTCTGCTCAAAGAAGACATTGACGCATTGGATGAGCAGCTAAAACAAGTAGAGCTGGATTTGTATGACCTTGTAGCTGGTATCCCCAACATACCCGACTCAGACGTTCCCTTTGGGACCAGCGATAAAGACAATGTGGTGATACGGACCGTTGGGGAGCCACGTTCGTTTGATTTTGAGCCCAAAGCACATTGGGATTTGGGTCCTGAGTTGGGCATTATTAATTTTGAAGTTGGCGTGAAGCTCTCCGGCACGCGCTTTTATGTACTCGAGGGCGCTGGAGCACGCTTGGAGCGTGCTTTGATCTTCTGGATGGTTGATCAGCACATCCGCCAAGGTTACCACGAAGTTTATCCACCCTATATGGTACGTCATGAGGTGATGTTTGCCTCGGGGCAGCTGCCCAAGTTCGCTGATAACCTTTATCACGATGCCGAAGAGGATTTTTGGCTGGTGCCGACGGCTGAAGTGCCACTCACCGGTATGCTGATGGGTGAGGTGGTGGAAGAGGTGGATTTGCCCATCAATTACACTGCCTATACCGCCTGCTTCCGCCGCGAAAAAATGAGCGCCGGACGGGATGTGCGCGGCATCAAGCGCGGCCACCAGTTCGACAAAGTGGAAATGTACAAATTCTGCTTGCCGGAAAAATCCCCACAGGAATTAGACAACATGGTGGCGGATGCCGAAGCCACTTGCCGTGAGTTAGGCTTAACTTACCGTGTCTTGCTACAATCCACAGGTGACCTGAGCTTTGGTTCCCATAAGACCTATGATATCGAGGTTTGGGCGCCGGGATGTCAAGAATGGCTGGAGGTTTCTTCCATTTCGCGCATTGGTGACTTTCAGGCTCGGCGTGCCAACATCAAGTATCGCCCAGCGGACGGTTCCTCACCAAAGTTCGTGCATACGCTCAACGGTTCTGGATTGGGGCTGCCGCGCACGCTGATTGCCGTGCTGGAAAATTACCAGCAGGCGGATGGCAGCATTGTGGTGCCGGAGGTGCTGCGCCCATTTATGGGTGGTATCGATGTAATTCGAAAGGAAGCTTAGCCCCTAAGCGCGCTGCAGGCGGGCTTGGCGCGCCAGGTAGAGCGCAATTGAGCCAGCTACCGCGGCATTGAGCGATTCGATCTTGCCAACCATTGGCAGACGCAGTAGCTCATCACATGATTGGCGTACAAGCTGGCGCATGCCAGTGCCTTCGTTACCAACCACGAGCGCCAGCCCCAAGTCGAAGCGCAATTCCTGAGGTGTTCTTGAGTGGGGGTTTTCATCTAATCCATAAATCCAGACCTCTTTTTGTTTGAAGCGTGCAATTGCCTGTGCTAAGTTATATTGGGCGATGAGCAGATGTTCGCTCGCGCCGGAGCTGGCATGCACCACCGCTGGAGTAATTTGTGCCGCTTGCCGTGAAGGAAGCACAACCCCATGCACACCCATCGCCTCGGCAGTACGCAGGAGCGAGCCTAAATTCTGTGGGTCTTGGAGCGCGTCAAGGAGCAAGAAAAAAGGCGGTTCGGGCTGCCGCTGGGAATAAACCAGCAAATCTTCTAGGGCAGCGTAGGGGTAGCTACTGGCTTCCAGTGCAATGCCTTGATGGTGGTCGGCGAGCATATCTAACTGGTTGCGCGGGACTTCCTCGATGGGTAGTCGGCGCGCCTCTGCCATTCGCAAGATCTCGGGGAGCTGACCTTCTGGTTTGATGCCCTTTGCCACAAGCAGCCTGAAAGCTTGCCGCCTTTTGGCGCGTAAGACCTCATAAACCGGGTTGCGCCCGGTGATCCATTCCTTCAAAGTTACTCCCAGCTCCAGGTGGTGCCGTCTTTGCTGTCTTCGAGGATCACGCCCAGTGCTTTGAGCTCATCCCGGATTTTATCGGAAAGTGCCCAGTTTTTTTGCGCACGCAGCTCATTGCGCACCTCCACGAGCAAATCGATGAACGGGTCAGCGATGGTTTGCCTGCCGGCTTGCTCTTGGAGCTGCAAACCCAAGACGCCGGTGAGCTCATTGAACATGGCTTGTGCCGGTTCCAACTGAGCCTGGGTGGCGCCTTCCGCTCGGGCTTGGTTGATTTGCTTGACCAGCTCGAATATCGCAGCCATAGCAGCCGCCGTGTTAAAGTCATCATCCATACTTTCGATGAACTGGGCATGGGCTTTTTGGGCTGCTTCAATCAAAGCTTGAGCCTTCTCCGGACTGATGCCTGGTGCGTTGGGCAAAGCAGGCTTTTTAGCTGAAAGCAGCCGGCGGTAGGCTTGCTCGGTCTGCTCGAGCACCTCGTCGCTATAGGTGAGCGGGCTGCGGTAAGAGCCGTTGAGCACGAGCAGCCGCATCACATC
>DICP01000109.1:2177-10912 GCA_002417685.1 Candidatus Mesolinea sp. UBA5823 | reverse complement strand
GATTTAAAGGTGAGCATACCGTTGTGGATCCAATAGCGCGCAAAGGGCTTATGGGTGAGCGCTTCCGTCTGGGCGATTTCATTTTCGTGATGCGGGAAGATCAGGTCGGTACCACCGCCGTGAATGTCGATTTGCTCACCCAAATGGTGCATGTTCATGGCGGAGCATTCGATATGCCAACCCGGGCGGCCTGTACCCCAGGGCGAATCCCAAGCTGGCTCGCCTTCTTTGGCTGCTTTCCACAGGGCAAAATCCATCGGGTGCTCTTTGCGCTCATCCACTTGCACGCGAGCGCCGGCATTCATCGTTTCCAGCTTGCGCCCAGAGAGCTTGCCATATTCCGGGTCTGATTCTACGCGATAGTACACATCGCCATCGACCACGTAAGCAGCACCGGCATCAATGAGCTTTTGGATCATATTGATGATGAAATCCATCTCTTGGGTAGCACGCGGGTTGAGCGTGGCAGGTTTGACGTTGAGGGCTTCTAAATTGCGCTGATAATCTTCGATGTAACGTTGGGCTAAAGCGAACGGATCGATGCCCAGCTGTTTGGCGCGCTCGATAATTTTGTCATCCACATCGGTGTAGTTCATCACAAAGCGCACTTCATAGCCAGAATACTCTAAGTAGCGTCGGATGATATCAAACACAATAGCGGACATAGCATGACCAATGTGCGCACGGTCATATACCGTGGGTCCGCAAACATACATACGCACCTTGCCGGGTTCCAGCGGTTGGAACACTTCCTTGGTACGAGTCAGGGTGTTGTAAATTTTCAGCGCCATGCTCACCTCCAGCGCTTATTCAGTCTCGGGCTTAGCAAAAATCATCCGCCCGGCAGAAGTTTGCAGCACTTTAGTGACAGTGACGGTGATTTCTTTGTTCATGTACTGCTGGCCGTCTTCGACGACTACCATTGTACCGTCATCCATAAAGCCAACACCTTGGTTATACTCTTTACCTTCCTGAATGATGTGCACTTTGAAGCTCTCGCCAGGTAAAAAGATAACTTTAACCGCATTAGCTAAATCATTGATATTGAGCACCTTCACACCTTGCAGCTCGGCAATGCGGTTGAGGTTATAGTCATTCGTCAAAATAGGGCAGCGCATTTGGCGTGCCAGCACGACCAGACGGTCATCCACTTCGCGCACGCCTTCCACGTCGATGTCACTGATGATGACGGGAATGTTTTCATTCTGCTGCAGCTCAGCTAAAATATCCATCCCACGTCTGCCACGCTGCCTGCGCAGGGAATCCGCTGAATCGGAAACATACTGCAACTCATTGAGCACAAAGCGGGGCACGATTAGGGTGCCATGCAGGAAACCGGTTTTAACGATGTCCGCAATGCGCCCATCGATGATCGCACTGGTATCTACCAAAATGCGATATTCTCCTTCAACTTGCGTTTTTGAGCCTTTGCTGGAGAATTTGTTTGAAAAGGTGTGAAATGCATTACTAAATTCTTCGCCGCGCGAATAAAATAAGCTCGCACCTAAATAGCCCCAAATTACAACCATCACTAAAGGCAAAATTTGCCCTAACGGGTCGGGCAGAAGCGAGATGGGGTAGGCAAGTAGAGCTGAGATAATCAGCCCTAGAATCAGCCCCACCAAAGCGCTTAACAGCGCTCGCGGTGAGGACTTGCTCAGTTTTTTGGCAATCGATTGAATTGGTTTTACGCTAATCCATGGTGTAATGATGTATCCGATGATGGCAAACAGGATTACGCAAATAATGACCGTGGTTCCATCGCGAAACGGATAGGTTACCCAAAACGATATCAAGTAATCATGGATCGGTGTGCCAGAAAAAAAGCCAATAATTCCAAAAATGATTGCGCCAATAATTCGGGATAATAGTATTGCGCTCATGAATAAATCCTCCTATTAAGGTACGGAATGAAAAAAATATAATGATACGCTTCAATAATAGCACGCCCAACTGTGTGCGTCAAATTTTCGATAGTTTTCTTAGAGAATTCTTATTATTGTGGGAATTAAAGAACAGCCCTAAGGCAAAAGTTTAAGAAGCAGCGGTTTTGCGTGGGGTTCGGCGTGCTTTTTCATTCAAAATTGCTTTTTGATGGGCAGAAAGGGAGGCTTGCAGCTGACCCATGGCTACAGGGTCGTAAACGTAAGCATGGCAGACATTGCAACGCCACACCGGAAAGTCCGGCACGCTAAGCAGTTTGCCCTCGATAATGGCAGTATAAGTAATGAAGCTTTGCTGGATGCGCCCGACGTAACAATGGGGGCAGGTTTCCGGGTCTGCTGGTAAATTTGTTTTCATGATTGATGATTATACGCTAATTCGAAAATGAGTTAATCTTGTAATCTTAAAGCGCAGGTTCAGCCGGCTTGCTTAGTGAGCTGCCTGCACCAAATCAGGGATTACCAAAGAACCAATCACATCAAATGGGTAATAAATGAATACAGCCTTGCCAACAACATCGTCCAAATCGACGAAGCCCCATTGATGGGAATCAGAAGAGTTATTGCGGTTATCTCCAAGGACGAATAGGCTGCCTTCCGGAACTACCCATGTGCCGCTATAAGCGGGAAATTCCGCAATATATGGTTCACTCAGGGCAATGCCGTTTACGTAAACTGTACCATTCTCAATGTTGACCTCATCGCCAGGAAGCCCAATNNGGCTCGCCCAATTTATATGCCAATTTATTGACAATCAAGAGGTAACCTGGTTGGAGCGTCGGCTCCATACTAATGTTTTCCACGCGCACTCGGGACGTGACTGTATTAATTGCCAAAAAAAGCAGTAAGGCTAATAGGATAGTTTCAAGTGTATCCAGCCAAAAGCCGGCGCGTGATGGTTTCTTTTTAATTTCAGGTCCCTCGGGTTCCGGGGAGACTTGGGTTGTAAATTGATCCAATGGTTCTAAACAGTCCTTCCAGTAGGTTTATGCGTATTATAAACCGAATCTTCAAGGCTTATGCATCTTGTTCACGCTTGCGCTGCTTGAGGACTAGCTGGATCGGTGTTCCCAAAAAGGGGTATTCCTTACGGATTTGGTTTTCGATATAACGCATATAGGTAAAGTGAGCTAAACGCGGGTCGTTACAATACAATATGAAAGTTGGTGGGTCCGAGCGCACTTGGGTGCCGTAATAAATGCGGAAAATCTTGCCTCCGGCAGAGGGCGGCTGATGCATATCTTGTGCATTCTGTAGGATGCGGTTGAGCTGTGATGTAGGCAAATGCGCATGGCGCTCTTCGTAAACCTGCAAGGCTAAAGGTAAAATCTGATTGACTCGTTTTCCACTTTGTGCAGAGATGAAAACAACAGGAACATAAGGCAAAAAGTTTAATTCCTGGCGGATGCGCTGCTCATACTCAACCATCGTTTTTTCGTCTTTCTCTACCAGATCCCATTTGTTGGCTACCAAGATCACGGATTTCATCGCCTCTAAAATGTAGCCGGCAATATGTGTATCCTGAGCAGTGATGCCGGCAGCTGCATCGATAACCAGCAAGGCAACATCACAGCGCTCAATTGCCTGAAAAGAACGCAGCACCGAATATTTCTCCACGCCAGGTTCAATAGCGCCGCGCTTGCGGATGCCGGCAGTATCAATAAGCGTAATTTGTTTGCCTTCAAAATCAATCGATGTGTCGATGGCGTCCCGCGTGGTGCCTGGAATGTCACTAACGATGGAGCGCTCTTGCCCAACTAACTTATTGAGTAAGCTGGATTTGCCTGCGTTTTGTTTGCCCACAATGGCAATTTTGATGCTAGTATCTTCCTCTTCCTCTTGAGGGGCTGGAGGGAAATTCTCAACCACCGCATCCAGCAAGTCTCCTGTGCCCGTGCCATGAATAGCAGAAATGGGGAAGGGTTCCCCTATTCCAAGGGAGTAAAAGTCTAGCGCGTTCATACGTGCAGCAGCGCTATCGGCTTTATTGGCTGCCAAGATGACTGGCGGGAATGGCTTGCCATCCTTTACCATCTGCCTGCGGCGCAGGAGCTGTGCTAATTCGCGGTCTGCTGCGGTTACACCTTGTTGAGCATCCACAAGAAAGAGGATCACGTCAGCTTCTTCCATTGCCAACTCAGTCTGAGCACGGATATCATCTATAAACTCTGCAGATCCGATGGAAAGAGGTTCTTGATTGCGCTGAGCAGATGGGTCTAAGCCGCCGGTATCGACTACGAAGAAATCATGCCCAGCCCAGTCAGCCTCAGAGATCAAGCGGTCACGGGTGGTGCCGGGGACTTCGTCAGTAATAGCTAATCTTTCCCCGACCAGGCGGTTGAATAAGGTGCTTTTACCTACGTTTGGCCTTCCGACCAGTACTACAACTGGTTTTCTCATCAATCTTTAAACCGCTTTCTCATTTAATTTGATTATTGTTACCGCGAGAGTACCACTTCGACTGTTGCCGGCAGGATTGAATCTAATTCCAAATCCTCATAAACAAGGTCCACAGAGGGTGTTAGCTGGTAGGTGCCGGCAGTCTTCCCTTCTAAGTCGACGGTCACTTTGATGTTAGCAACATTGAGCTGTTCCAAGAGGTAGAGCGGCCCAGAAAGGTATAGATTAACGCGGTCTGGGGAGAGTGTTACCTTTAAACCGCTGGCTACGTTGACAGCCTCAATTGGCACGTCCACTAACTGGAGAGAACTTTGAATCGCTGCAATACCCACAGTTACGGTGACGTTCTGTTCGCCAACCACCTGGATACCCTCAGGCAGGTTTAAAGCGACCACACTTTCGAAACCTTCCCTAACACCATTGAGGCTGATGGGCACGGTTTCGATGTAGGCTGGCATGTTTGTCGCTAAAGCCGGATCGGTGGTGTAAATTGTAATTGTTGGCGGGTTGACGCTGATGCCGGTTAGATAGAAACCTTGCGCCACTTGCCCTGTGGTGACGACCTTGACGAACACGTTACGATAGCCGCCAAGCTGCCGAACAGGAATTTCAACAGTCACTTGGGTTGGGTTCAGGCTGACGCCACTAACGATTACCCCGCGGTTGTCTAAGGGTTTGAGTTCCACAGCGCGAGAGATGCTGGTGGTCACATTGTTCAGATCAACGTTAGCGATCACCCTTACCACCTGGCTTACTTTTGATTCAGGTCCAGTGATAAGCACTGTTTCCGCCTCTAATGAGGGTTGGCTAGATTCGTAGCCGATTGGTAAACTGCCCGTCAATTGCAAATCGATAGGAAATTCCCGCGTGAGCAAGTTTTCTAAGGTGACCATGATAGTTTCAGGAGAGATTTTCTCTACCCGCGCTGGGCGGATATCGATGGTAACCTCGGGTTGGAGCGTGTGAACCCCTGCTTCCAAACCGGAAAGGTTGACAAAAGCATGAATGCTCTCTGGCTTGCTCACCAATTCTTGTTGGATTGAATGAGGTGCACGAATGGTTACCGTAACTGTGTCTACGATATCTCCGGCAATTATCAAGTCTGGGTCAAGCCCTAAGACGGAAAGGGGTATCGGTTTTGGGTAAGTTACGATTTCGTTAGGATCACTGCTGGTTACAGCAGAGACCCACACGATTAAGGCTAATATCAGTGCAGTCAGCAGCGTTGGCAGGAATCTGAGGATCTGACGGATAACTTTCACGCCTGGGTACCTCCTTCGCTCTTTTCTTTGGCTTTCTTCTCTGCACGTGGACGGCGTTTCTTATCTGTTTGTTGCTGATCCTCACTGAAGATCAGCGCACGTAAAGTGTTGAGTAAGCGCTCTCCATCCAATCGGCGAATGAAGCGGCCTTGATAGGCAATTGAGATACTGCCAGTTTCCTCCGAAACAACTAAAGCAATGGCATCGCTGACCTCGCTGATGCCCAAACCAGCGCGATGCCGCAGCCCCATCGAACGCTCTGGCAGGCTGTTGAGCACACCACTGGCTGAAAGCGGCATCACGCAGGCAGCTGCAACGACGCGGTTACCATCGATAATTACAGCGCCATCATGTAATGGCGTATTGGGGTAGAAGATCTGAAGAAGGAGCTCAGCGGTCACTTCAGCGTCGAGAATCACGCCAGTTTTGTAATATTGCGTCAATAAGTTATTACGCCGAATAATGATGAGTGCGCCATGCCGGCGTTCAGAAAGACGCACGGCAGCTTTGGTGATCTCCTGCAATGTTTTTTCGAGAGCCTCGCGTTCCTTTGGGCTGACGCGCCGGGTGAGTAAGTTAATGTTGCTAATACGCCCCACTTGTTCTAAGGCGTGGCGGATTTCGGGGGCAAAGATGACCGGGATGGTAAATATCAGTGCTGGCGAGATCACATTAATCAACCATGAAAAAGCTGGCAATTCGATAAACGTGGTGAGCAAGGTAATAAGCACGACCACCAAGAGCACACCGCGCAAGAGCGTCACCGCGCCGGTATCCCGCAGCATATAGAGCAGGACGGCAAAAAAGGCAGTTACCAACGCAATATCCAGTACGCTTGACCAATTAAAGCGCTGCAAAATGAAAAGGATATCGTTGATCAGTTCTTGCATGGTGGTTTGCTTTCAGTCTGTTATTAAGAATTAAGTATAACTTGAATAATACCAATTATCGCACGAATAATTTAAAGATCAGGTTTAACAAACACCTCTTCTGGCATTAAGCCGTACTTGCGTAAAAAGTTCGCTACGGCATATGGATTAAGCTCCGGTGGAAAGTAGTCTCCGGGCAAATAGCCAAGGGATTTTGCTGCCGCAGGATGAATCAGCTCACGGGAGATATAAAGAGCTTCACAAAGGTGAGCATGCGCAAGAATAGCTAACACCTCCAGGGTGTGCTTTGCTTCCTCAGATTTGGGTCCATAAGGGATTATGTTCTGAATCAGACTGAGAAAGAGTTCTGTCTTCCAAAAGGCGAGAGTGGTAATTTCGTTTTCATGGAAGCCTGCCGAGATTGTCTGGCGGCTAAGCGATCGCAATAAATCATCCTCAGTCTGCTCCCGCGAAAAGACCCGAGACAACAATGCAGAAGAGCTATCGAAATCCATTGGACGTAAGGGGCGAAAGACTTCCCCAGTAAAAGAAACCACCTCTTCTGGCAAATCTGGGTTGAGCGCGGCTAAACCCTGCATGGTTTGCTCGTATGTAGAGCGGAAGTCTTTATCGGTATAAATGACGTAATCAGAGCGGCGGATTTTCTCCTCTTCGGGGCTTTGAGAGCGAATACGCCGCATAGCATCGGCTTCAGTTGAGCCGCGCGTGTTCATGAGCCTTTCCTTGCGTACGTTTTCATCAGCAGCGACCGTCCAGACAGCATCACACTTTTCATGGATCCCTGCCTCGAACAATTTAATCGCCTCGACGACTACTAAACCAACTTCAGCACGTGCAGTGATTTCTAATAATTGCTCAGTTACCAAAGGGTGGATGATAGCTTCCAATTTCTGCATAGCAGCAGGATCGGCAAAGACGATGCGGCCTAAACGAGAGCGGTTGATTTGCCCATCTCCAAAGCACAAATCGTCCCCAAAAGTGTCCAATATGGGTTGGTAGGCTGGGCCTCCCGGGAAGTAAGTAGATTGTGCCAACAAATCGGCATCAATGGTTAGGGCACCCTCGTTTTCGAGGTATTGCCTAACAGCGCTCTTACCAGAGGCAATATTCCCAGTTATGCCAAGTAATATAGGGCGCGAGTTCATTTCTCCTTTTCTCTGTGCTTAGTATACATCAAATGCGAGCCGACCAAAGGTAAACAGTGGTTAAACCACGAAGGAAAAATTATCTAAAAGGCAGGCGTACGTAAGGTATAATTTTTGACATGGTTTCCGAAAAAATTCTTGAGGCTTTGTTTAAAACCTGCGGGTATGAAGCTCCACAACCGCTTGTGGTCGGCGTTTCTGGCGGGGCGGATAGTTTAACCTTAGCGCATTGCTTGTGGAAAGCCGATGTAGCTGTAATTGTCGGTCATTTAGACCATGGATTGCGCCCCACTTCGGGGCAAGAAGCAGAACAGGTTCAGCTGTTGATGCAAAGCTGGGGGATTCCTTGCGAAGTTGGCAAGGCAGACGTGCAGGCATATGCTCGAGAACACAAATTAGGCATTGAAGAAGCTGCAAGAGTTTGCCGCTATCAGTTCCTTTTGGATTTAGCCGAAACGCGCGGTGCTGCAGGGGTAGCGGTGGGGCATACTGCCGATGATCAGGTGGAAACAGTCTTAATGCACTTCCTGCGGGGTGCGGGGGTCAATGGACTGCGAGGCATGCAAGTTGTAAGCTACCAAAAAGAACTTAACGCGCAAGTGCCCATTTTACGACCGATGTTAGAAGTCTCTCATCCAGAAGCTTTAGCTTATTGCTGGGAGCACGGCCTGCTCTACTTGAGTGATGAAAGCAACCAAGACCCCAGCTTTTTCCGTAATAGGCTGCGCTTGGGGGTCATTCCGTTGCTCGAACAAGTGAACCCGGCATTCAAAAGGGTGGTGCTTAGGAACTCCTTAGCCTTGCAATCGGATGCCCGCCTGCTTGAGCAGCTTGAGGAGCAGGCCTTTGAAGCTTGCCTGAGGAACAAACAAGAAAATTGGTTGCTGCTGGATCTAGGCAACTTTTTAGGCTTAGAGGAAGGTTTGCAACGCCGCCTACTCATGCACGCCCTCAACGAACTTGTGCCCGGTTTGCGTAATATTGGATATGAAGCCGTCGAACGGGTACGAAAGGCGATCCTGAACGGGCAATATCAGGTGGATTTCTTAGCAAAGATAAAAGTTTGGGTGAGCTGCAATACGATTCAAATTGGTT
>DICP01000109.1:0-2083 GCA_002417685.1 Candidatus Mesolinea sp. UBA5823 | reverse complement strand
GGCAGCATGCTTGGCTGAACCCTGCTGACCTTGTGCTGCCCATGGAGGTGCGTGGCATGCACCCTGGAGAACGTTGGGCACCACTTGGCATGCAAGGCAAGCATCAGAAGCTGAGCGATTTTTTTATTAATGAAAAAATCCCCCAGGGAGCACGGGCAAAATGGCCACTGGTGCTCTCTGAGGGTTCGGTTTTATGGGTTTGCGGGCTGCGCATTTCCCAGGCTTGGCGGCTAATTGGGGATGAGCCTGAGATTTTACATCTCCACTTAGTAGCGCCCAAGCGCTAAGCCATCTTTTTATTCAATCCAGAAGACTTGTTTCAAAATTGCTTGAATGGCAGGGACATTCGGCAGTAAAACACTGGCGCCCTCATCGGTAACGTAAAATGTAGCTTCATTGGGGGTAAGGGTGTACGTCGTAAACAAGTCTTGTCGGAAGAATTTGGAAAGCGGGAAGGCATATAACCACATGTCCGCAACGCTCATATCCGTTTCGACCACATCTAAAGCAGTTTCGATAAAAGCAGGCAGACGGAAGATGTAAGCTGGGCTGAGCGCTTTGCGGGCAATGGCTTGGATTACCTCCTGTGCGCGGCGGGTGCGGTCAAAATCAGAGCTATTAAGGCGGGCACGCACATACCAGAGTGCATAGTCGCCGTCCATATGAACTGTGCCTGGTTCGACCACGCACCATCCTTCAGGTGTGAAAAAGCAAGCGTCTTCCATGTGTTGGCTGACTTCTACGTCTACACCGCCGAGCCAATCAACGATAAGCTTGAAGCCTTCAAAATCGGCAATGGCATAATGATCTGGGCGGAAGCCGAAGTTATATGCCAAAGTATCGCCTAAAAGCTCATACCCCCCTAATGGATGAGCAACATTTAGGCGTTGCGGGTAGTAACCTGGAATTTCTACCCACAAGTCTCTGGGGAAGGAAAACAAGTTGATCTTGCCATCCTTGAGGTTAAAGGCTGCCAGCAGCATCACATCCGTGCGATGACCGCTCCCAGGGCTGTAGTCTGATCCCAAGAGCATTATTGTTTTGGCGTATGGTGGAATGGGCAAAGCAGCACTATTGCCCTCTAGATAAAGGTCAGCAGCGGGTTCTGTGGCGTTACCGCCCCATAAGTTGCTGATAAAAGCGCCGTCGCCGGCACGCACTTGATTAAGGCTAATGGCTGCCAGAAGCGCTGCGCCTATGAGGATGACCACCACAAGCGCAATTAGAATAGGTGAAGCGGATTTCCGCTGTTTTGTTTGCATATTCACGATCTTTCTTTTTAATTTAGTTCATCCAACACTTCAGCTGGGGAGGTTGAAGAGGGCTTATAACCTAACTCTTTTGCTAAGCTGTGCAGTTTAGCATAAACCTCGCGCCACTGAATCTTGGATATGCCCAGTTTCTGGCGGATTTTATCCGTATCGATACCAGCGGTCAAGTCATTCAGGGCACTGGTCCAGCGACACATATCAAAGGAGAGGTGCTTATCCAAGCCGGCTGCGTTGCCCACATCTTCGAGGAGGTATTCTAAGCGCCGCTGAGACCACGGAAATACTTGGTTTTTAATATCGTAGCGTTGGATGTATTCTCGATAAGCCTCTGCCCACGCAGAGGAAACGGGAATATTGCGTTCTTTGTAGCGATAGCGCGGGCTGGAATAACGCACAAAGATGCGTGGGGCTTCCGGTCCTTCCAGTTCCACGTGATTTGTCATCAAGTGCAGGCATTCGCCTTTCTTTAAGCCAGTTTCAAGTAGTAAACGCAAGAGCACATAAGGGCGCAGGTCTGGGTTGGCAGCGGTGCGCATGGCTTCAGCAGCATCCAACACTTTTTCTTGCTCCGCCGCAGTGAGCACCTCCGGGAGCGGGCTGACAACCGTCTTTTGCACGATCTTTTCGGCAGGATTGTGGGAAAGAACGCCGTTCACGGTCAACCACCGGAAAAAGGATTTGATTGAAGTAATGCGGCGGGAGAGTGTCTTTGGGCTGCAAGGCACGTTGCGATCTTTTTGCAGCCAATCGAGGAAGTCCTCAAGGTCTTTGGTGCTAATCTGCCCTAAGGGTTTATCCGGCGGGAGGAAATC
>DICP01000021.1:22391-27965 GCA_002417685.1 Candidatus Mesolinea sp. UBA5823 | reverse complement strand
CAATGTTTTTCAACACCCTCTTTATTTAAGCAATTTTGCCAAAAGCTATAATAGATTAAGAATCCTTTTTCCAAAATAGGCTGTTTGCTTATGGTTGAACAAATTCGCATTGGCACTTCTGGTTGGGTATATAAACATTGGCAGGGGATTTTTTATCCTAAGGATCTGTCTCAAAAGCAGTGGTTTGCGCACTATGCGCGCTTTTTTGATACAGTTGAAATCAACAGCACCTTTTACCATCTCCAAAACGCAAGCGTTTTCGAGCACTGGCGACAACAAGCTCCAGATAGCTTCTTATATTCAGTCAAAGCCAACCGTATTATTACACACAACCGGCGGCTCGAAGGCTGCCAGGATATATTAGAAACCTTTTTAAGCCGTACTAGTCTGTTAGGGGAGGCATTAGGTCCTGTCCTTTTCCAGCTACCGCCTGGTTTCTCGCTTGATCTCGGTCGGCTCGAAAGCTTCTTGGCTCTCCTGCCGGAGGGGTTTTCGTACGCGATGGAGTTCCGCAACCCCACCTGGCTGACAGAAGAGGTCTTTGCGTTGTTGGAGCGCTTCGACGTGGCGCTTTGCATTCACGATATGCCCCCGCTGCAGGTGCCGCTGTGCATTACCGCTAAGTTCGTCTATTTGCGCTTCCATGGCGACGTTAACAATGCTGGTGACTACCCACCAGAGACGCTCGCGGTTTGGGCAGAGCGGATTCAAGCCTGGCAGCGCAATGGGTTAGCGGTTTATGTTTATTTCAACAACGACGCCGGCGGGATGGCTGTGCGCAATGCGCTCACCCTCAAGCGGCTCTTGGGGCAAGGCAGCTGACCAGAGCGTTCAAACTTCTAAAAGCGTCTTGTTCCAGGTATCCAGTGGCAGTTGAACACCACCTTTGAGCGTCCATTCCATCAGTACCTGCGGGTCAATGCCAAAAGGTTGCAGCACACTCCCGCCGGCTTTGGCCAGCAATTCCAGATACTTGTGCTGATCCAGCTTGGCGGGGTCCACCTGCCCGCCCAATTCCCAGGCGTAGACGTCCGGCTCACCTTGCATGAACAGGAAGCGCACGCGCTGCCCAGGGCGGATCTGCATGCCGGCAGCTTGCAGCTGGCGTGCAGCGCGCACCGAAGCCGTGGCGCTCTTGTAGGCTTCCAAGGCGTAGCTGACCTTGCCGTTTACCACCAATAGCTCTGGCGGTACCTGGCTTTGCTTCAACCTCTTGACGGCTTGCTCGTACACGTGAAAAGCTGCGTGCAAAGCCTCTGGCAGTTCGGCGCGGTTTTTTGCCTGACCCAGGCAAGTGAGCATTTCGGTTTGCGCCTGAGCGATCCAGCGCGGTGTATCCCGCCGGCGGGCTTCCAAGCCGCGCACTTTGATCTCGCCGCTCTGGAAGACGCCGAAATAGCGGTTGGGGATGGGCACACGCGGGTCGGTTTTGGAGGGCAGAAAAGCCACCCAGCGGTAAATGCCATCCAGGGCAATCGCCAGTCCGGTGCGGCTGGAAATCTTGTGCATCACGTCTTCGAAATGCTCTGGTTTGCTGCAGCCCTTTTTCCTCAGCCAAAGGGCATCCACATACATGTGCAGCACTTCGAAGCCTTCTTCCTCGGCGACTTCTTTAGCGCGCAGCAGCACCTCGCGCCCGCCCTTAGTGACTGCCTCGTGTGCTTCGATGCGCCCGTAACGCGCATTTTTGTAGCCCAAAAAGCCAAAGCACACCACCAGCAGCCATTTCAGCGCCGAGGAGCGCGCTTTTAGCGTCTTTGCCATAGGGTGATCGGGTGGATAGGAGCGGGCTTTTACCTTAAGCGCCACGCGCTTCTCGTAGATAGGCTTGAGCGTCAGCGGGACCACGCCCAGCTCTTCGCTGGCTGGTGTGAGCACATCCGGCAGCGGTACCTCTGGGGAAATATTGCCATGGATGATGACTGCCGGGTACATAGAGACGAAATCGACTTCCGCCACGTCACTATGCAGCCCCACTTTGGGCTGGTAGATCATTCCGCCGCGATCGGACTGAATCAGCTGCAAACCGCTTTTAAACTCTTCTACCTGGCGCTTTTGATAGGGTACCAGGATGTCTTTTTGCAGTGCGGTGATCACTTGCATAGCTGAGATGCCCTGACCAGGCGAAACGCGTGCCGCTTTTTCGATGGGCAGGGTGGTAACGCGCGCCATCTCCAGCGTGCCAGCTAAGCTGTAATCGGACCACATCATCGCGGATTTGCGGTCAACGTGGCAGCGCCCAAAGAGGTGCGCTTCCTCCGGGCGGAAAATGATATGACCATACGAAAAATAGGTGATTTCTTTCTGCCAGCGCACCGGCCGGCTGGGGTCGCGGTTGAGTGCCAAGGGAATACCTAACTGCTCCGATTGCCGCAGCAGGAAGGGCAGCAGCCAGCTATCGCCCCAATCCGTCACCAGAATATCTGGGTCATAAGCCGAAAGCGCGGCGTTGATGGTGTGCAGATAACTACCATGTTCATCCAGCGGCAGGCTCTGGCTAAAGCGGTCCGAGCGCAGGTTGAGCGCCTGCACTGTGCTGTGGGTAGGGTCTACGTCGGGCGCAAGCTCCAGAATGCGCAAGGGCGGCAGCGCGGGCATCACATCCCAGCGGCTGTTGAGCGTCTCCAGGGATTGGATGCGGTTTTGGCTGTCGGCTTCCAACTGGCACAGCGCCAAAGGAAAGGCGCCATAGCGCGCGATGTAACGCGTGCTAATGGTTACATCTGCGTCGTACCAAATCAGGGTAGGGAATTGGTCTTCCAGCCGGTGGAAAAGCTCCACCTGGTGCGCCGGCGTGTCCACATCGATCGCTAGTACGTCAACCGGATCCACCACGAACACGTCTTGCTTTTGCTGACGGGCGAGTTTGGTGACGCCTGGCTCTTTACGCAGCGCCTTCCACAAGCGGCGCAGGTCATCGGATGCGCCGGCTGCGTAAAACGTGACCGGAAAGCGCTGGGTGAAGCAGACACGGCTGTCATCACTTTCGGAGATAAACCACAGCGTCAGGCCGTCTTGCTGGTTGAGATATAGGTCCAGCAGCCATCCGCGGAAGGTTGGGTTGCTCATGGCGCCTCTTCAAACGAGGTGTAGGAGATAGAAATAGCTGGATCGGGTTGCACAACTTGCTGTAGGCTTTCGGCTTCGGGCTGAGGTACTTCCTGGGGGGCTAAGCTTTCCAGCGTTTCGTTGAGCAGCTGCAAAAAACGCGCCTCTTTGCCGGAATTAAGCTGCACTTGTGGGTCAGTAGATGCCTCGGCTTGGGCAACCTGCCTTTGCAGAGCCTTGAGTTCTTTGTAGACTTCCAGCAGGATGGCGATCAAGTACATATCCAGCGGGTAGAGATTGGAAGCGTAAGAAGCTTCAGCCAAATGCTGGCGGGAAAGCACCAGTAATTCCTCCAGCAAAAGCTGGTCGTCTTTGCGCAGGGCGCGTTCAAAGCGCTTGAGGGCAGCTTCTTCCTGCAGCCAGGTTTGGGTGATGGATGCAATCGTGCGGCCCATAAAAGCTCCTTTCTATGCAAATAGCGTCGGCTGCAAGCCTTGCTCGGCAGGCAGCGCCGGTGGCTCTTCCCAGTGTACGTCCGAGAATGAGCGCAGCTGGTCTAAAAAGCCAGTGCGTGCGGCAGAAATCTGCGGTACAGGCTTGGCACTCACCACCACAGGGGCGCTCTGGCTAAGCCGCCGCAGGCAAGTCAGACTGCGCGTGAGCAAGCGCTGGCTGTCTTTCAGCTCCACATCTTCATCCAGGAAGGTAGCCAGCAAATCCAGTACAATCAGCGGTTCGTGGGGCGGCGCAGCAGCCACAGCCTCCAGCATGGCTAGCACCTGATAGCAGGTGAAAGCCCGTGAGAGGCGGATATTTGCCATTACAGCGGCTGGGTCGGAGGTGTAGGGACGGATGGTTTTAGCCACCGCATACATGTTCGAGCGATTGCCGCAATCCAGAATTGTGACACGCTGCTTGAGCGCTAAGGCAGCCACAAGCTCCAACATTTTCTCTGTGAGCGCGTGCTGCCCAATGAATACCAGCAAGCCGGTGGGTAAGGGGTCTTTAAAGGGAATTAAGCTGAAATCCGTGTCCATATTGATATTATATAGAATATTTGTTCTATGTCAAGAGGCTATGGAACATCTGTACTATTTTACAGCTTGCTTTGTCTGGCTGGGGAGGGGAGGAGTGTGTGAACCTCACCAGAAAAAGCTGATCTGATTGGTTATAATACTGCGCGAAAAGAGAGATAGTTTACAGGTAGATGCGTAAAGATGACAACAATTAGAGGTAACGAAAGTGGCACCACGCTGCGCAACCGATTGATCAAATCGATCGTGCAAGCGCTGCGCTTGCTCATGCAAAAGCAAGAGCCGGACGCTGAAAGCCGCGATTTGGCAGCTTATATTGTCTTGGCATTGGAGAAAATCGCTGAGTCTGTCGAAACCACCGCCAGCGCCTGGGAAAAACGTGATTACTGGCTAAAAGCTGATCGCTTCCGCCAAGAATGGGCTTGGTGTGAAGCCAGAAGCCAAGCTTTGGCAGAAGCATTGCGAGCGGATGACTGGGCTGGTGTAGCACAGGAATTAGCGTTCATTGGTCAAGCGCTGCGTGGGGTGGAGGTGAGCACTAATAACCGCATTGGGAAGCCTTGGGTTGGTGCATGGGAAAAGTTTTCAGAACGACTTGCGTAGATTTTGAATGGCATTTTGACATTTGCTCAACCCTTACGGTACAGAAATAATGGGTGAGGTATAAAAAACCGAATTATGGTTTATGGTTATGATAAGTATCATTATCACAAGCTATTGATATCGAGCAAAAGGCGGTCTCTTAGCGAGAATTGGGCTGCTCCAAAGAGGGCTTATTCTAATAGTGTATTTTTCGACCGTAAAAATGTGAAGTAATAATATGTAGTAGATGATCAGCACCTTGTATGGGCTGAATGTTTTCTACACCAAGATAATTCTGTTACTTGATTTATTTAACTTTGCAATTCAATACTAACTGACTCTTTTTTAATTCGTATGGTGCGTTTTCATCTCTTTATGATCATGTTGAAAATTACTTGTCCCTATAGGATAAGAATATCTGGATAAAGGTATCGTGACAGTAAATCTAAACTTTCTATGAAGAGATATAAAAAAAGCTATACGCAAAACACACTAATTAATAGGGTTAACAATTATAAAACTATAATTTATAAAAACCATTCAGAAAATACGTTATAATTTTACCGATGAATGATAACCTCACCATCCAGCAAGCCATCGATCGCTATCTCAATTCTGTGCGCCTCTCACGCAGCGCCAATACTGCCCGCACGTATCGTAACGCAATGCACCTTTTTATTACGGTGCTAACAGTCCACCAGATCGACCCGGAGCAAGAGCCCATTACAAAATTGGGTGAAGAACCGGTTGTTTGGATGACCACGGCGCTTAAAGACTATTCCGCGCATACTGAGCAATGTTACCTCACAGCAATGGTTGGTTTTTATGAATATCTTGCTGGAGAAGACTTGGCGCAAATCAACCTGCCACGGGTACGGCTGCTCATCAAACAGCGGGCACGTAAACCCGG
>DICP01000021.1:5480-22355 GCA_002417685.1 Candidatus Mesolinea sp. UBA5823 | reverse complement strand
CTGCTAATCTAAACCAGCAAGAAACCAGTAATGAAATTGAGCACTTGATAAACCTGCGCGATCGTGCTTTTCTGCTCACCTTAGCCGATACTGGCTTGCGTGTCCATGAGGCGTGCAACCTACGCCGCGGAGATATTGATTGGCTCGAGGGCCGCGCTGTTATCATTGGCAAGGGCAACCGTGAAGCAGTTTTACGCTTTTCTCGGCGCAGCTTGAGGGCAATCAAGGATTATCTTTCGGCGCGGGCTGAGATGGATGGCAGCAGCTCTAAAGCGCTGAGTTCCCTCCCCGTTTTTGCGCGCCATGATCGTGCCAGCGGAAAAAAGGTCAAACCTATCTCCACCACCACTGGACGCGGAATTGTCAATCAACGGGTACGCGAAGCGCTTGGAGAAGAAGCCGTGGGTACTATTACCCCCCATTCCTTTCGGCATTATTTTGTGACTACTATTTTGCTCGCATCTGGTAATCTAAAACTCGCACAAGAACTCGCGCGGCACCAAAATATTGCAGTAACGCAGCGCTATAGCCACTTGAGTGATGAGGAACTTGACCGTAAGTACATGGAAATCTTTGATTAAGGCGCTTCATGGTATGATATTCTCCGATTAAACCAGCGGAGGTATTGAATCTCACACCATGACGGATTATCGCATCAATTCTCACCCCATTCTGCACGATAATTCTCTACCCACCATCACTTTTTATTGGGATGACCAACCATTTTTAGCCAAGCCTGACGAAATGATTGCTTCTGCGCTGTATGCCCATGGCATACGCATTTTTGGACATCACCCCAAAGACACTGCCCCTCAAGGCATTTTTTGTGCGAACGGGCAATGTGCACAATGTATGGTAATTGCCGACGGCTTACCGGTTAAAGCCTGTATGACCGCTGTCCGCTCAGATATGCGCATTAAGCCAGCCGATGGGCTGCCTTTGCTCCCAGAGGTGCCCATGCAGGCGTATGCTAGCGCTCCCTTACCTGAATACACGGTGGAAGTGCTGATCATCGGTGGGGGTCCAGCAGGGCTTTCAGCGGCTAAGGAGCTTGGCGAGCAAGGTGTTAGGGTCTTACTTATCGACGATAAGAGCAAATTAGGTGGAAAGTTGGTGCTGCAAACACACCGCTTTTTTGGTTCCAAAGAAGCCGTTTTCGCTGGCACGCGTGGGATTGATATTGCCAAAAAGTTGGAAGAGCAAGTGCACGCCCTGCCAAGCGTGACCGTTTGGCAAAGCTCTACAGCGATAGGTATATTTGAAGATCATTCTGTTGGGGTGCTCCGGGAAGGTTCCGAATATGTGTTAGTTCACCCACAGGTTTTGCTCGTGGCTACAGGCGCACGCGAGAAGAGCTTAGCCTTCCCGGGCAACACACTTCCGGGTGTTTATGGCGCTGGCGCTTTTCAGACGCTGGTCAATCGGGACCTGGTGAAGCCTTGTCAGAACCTCTTTATCGTCGGTGGCGGTAATGTAGGCCTCATTGCCGGATACTATGCCATCCAAGCGGGCATTCACGTGGCGGGCTTGGTGGAGGCTGCACCGCAATGCGGCGGTTACAAAGTGCATCAGGATAAATTAGCACGGTCAGGTGTGCCGATTTACACCTCCCATACTGTCTTAGAGGCTATCGGTACAAATCATGTGGAAAAGGTGGTGATCGCTCAGGTTGATGAGCACTTCCAACCTATCCCGGGCACGGAAAAACAGTTCCCCTGCGATACGCTGCTCATCGCGGTTGGGCTGGACCCAGTGAACGAATTTACACGCAAAGCGCAAGAAGTGGGATTACCGGTCTATGCCGCTGGAGATGCTCATGAGATTGCAGAAGCTTCCGCTGCCATTTTTTCTGGCAAAATCGTTGGCAATCAAATTGCCGAGCGCTTAGATAAACCGATTGAATCAATCCCCCAAAAATGGTACCGCATCGAAGATATCCTCAAATCCAAACCTGGCAAAACTTTCACAGAGGTGCCTTATTCTGAAACCAAAGGGGTTTTCCCGGTATTACACTGCACACAGGAAATTCCATGTGACCCTTGCGCTAATATTTGCCCGCGAAATCTAATCCATATAAATCCAGATGATATTCGTTCCCTTCCCCATTTTCTGCAGGATGAGCAAAAGGGCTGCACTGGCTGCTTACGTTGTGTTGCCGTTTGTCCCGGATTAGCCATTACTTTGGTGGATTTCCGTAAGAGCCAAGAGTTAGCACAAGTTTCTCTACCCTATGAGCTGCAGCCTGATAATTTGAAAATCGGCGATTTGGTTGAAGTAAGCGATACGGATGGTGAGATGCTTGGTTGTTTTCCCGTGGTGAAGGTTCGGCAACTGCCTTCATTTAGCGGAACAACGATTGTAACAATCGAATTACCCACTGAACTCGCTACACAAGTTGCTGGTTTACGCTTGATTGCGCAAAGCGAACCTGAGCCTTTTGACCAGGTCGGTGAATTCTCTGAGCATCTGGATGATGAAGCTTACATTTGCCGCTGTGAACGGGTGAAAGTCGGCGAAATTCGCAGTCTGATACGGACGGGCGTGCGAGATATCAACCAGATCAAAGCCCTCACCCGCGCGAGCATGGGTTCTTGCGGGGGGAAAACCTGCCTAAGCCTCATTAAACGCCTTTATCAAGCAGAAGGCATCCCCCTTTCGGAGGTCACGGAACCACCGGTGCGGCCAGTTTTTGTGGAAGTCCCCCTTTCCGTCCTGGCTAATATCAGGCTGGAAGATAAAGAAGATGAGCTATGATGAGCTCAACGCGGACCTTTGATGTTATCATCGCCGGCGCCGGTTCTGTCGGTACCCCCACGGCGATGTATTTAACACAAGCAGGCTTTAGCGTTCTCGTTATCGAAGCACTACCCAGCTGCGGCCAAGCTTCCAATAAGCACGCCATCGGCGGCGTACGTGCTACCCATTCTGATCCTTCAAAAATATACCTATGCGCAGATAGCATTAATATACTATCTACATGGCAAGAAAATTATGGGGATGATATCGAATGGCGCTCAGGTGGCTATAGTTTTGTCGCTTATGATGAGAAGGTTGAAGCCAACCTAAAAAGCTTGCTGGCTGTGCAGAAATCCTTGGGGTTAAATATCGATTGGCATAGTGCCGACCAAATTTTGCAGCTTATCCCTGGCTTGCAGCCTAAAGGTTTGCGCGGTGGCACATTTTCACCTGAGGATGGCTCTGCTTCTCCACTCAAAACCGCTGCGGCTTTTTATAAGCATGCGAAAGCTTCTGGTGCAGAATTCCACTTTAATGAAAAAGTCAGCCAGGTCACATTGGCAAATGGGAGAGTCAGCCAGATAATTACCGATCGCGAACAATATTTCTGCAAGTATTTTATTAACGCAGCCGGCTCTTGGGCTGGAGAGATTTCAGCGTTATTAGGTGTGCCTTTGCCTGTGCAGCCAGAAGCCCACGAAGCGGCAATCACGGAACCAACACGACCGCTGTTTGATGCCATGGTTGTAGATATCCGCCCTACGCCCGGATCGAATAACTTTTACTTTTACCAACATCCGACGGGAAAGATTATCTTCTGCCTCACGCCAGACCCGCCAATTATGGGTTTTTTGAACCAAAATACGAGTGGTTTTCTTACAGTCGGCTCACAACGTCTGATTGATCTGATGCCAAAGCTGATGAACTTACGCCTAAGGCGTTCCTGGCGCGGCACTTACCCGATGACGCCAGATGGTTTACCTATCCTTGGCAGCGTCGATTCAGTAGGGGGTTATCTCTTGGCAACCGGCTTGTGTGGTCAGGGCTTTATGTTAGGTCCAGGCGTTGCGCGCTTGTTGACCCACTTAATTGAAGGACGCCTAAATCCACAGGAACATGCTTGTTTAGAAAGCTTGAGTTTACAGCGGGCATTTACAAGTGAAGAAATGTTAAAATAAAACTGGCAAAATGTGGCATACTATAGCTGCCGTAAATCATGGAGTTCGAAAAAGCTTTTCATAAATTTCCTGCGAGTTATTCTGCAAGCGACATCGAGCAGATAAAAAAAGCTTACCTGCTCGCTGAACAAGCTTACGCTGGGCAAACGCGCGCTTCAGGCTTACCATACGTCTCTCACTGTGTTGGCGTGGCGAACATCTTGCTAGATATGGAAGTGCATCCAAACTTAGTAATTGCTGGTTTGTTGCACGATATTCTCATCGACACAAATGTAACCTTGGATGAAATTCGAGCCCAATTTGGCGATCAAGTAGCCAAATACGTAGAAGACCTTACGAAGATCACCAGCCTTCCACAACTTTCCCGTGGGGATCAGCACCCCGAAGAACGCGTTCCAATGTCCGAAACAGAGGGTCCAAGCTCAACATGGAAAGGGGATTTAGCCGCTGAGACGCTGCGCAAGATGCTGCTTGCCATCGGTGAGGACGTTCATATAGTCATCGTCAAGTTAGCTGACCGTTTGCATAACATGCGCACCCTGAAAGACCTCCCCCCAGATCGGCAGAAAAGAATCGCACAGGAAACACTGGATATTTTTGCTCCACTGGCAAACCGATTGGGTATCTGGCAGATCAAATGGGAGCTTGAAGATTTAGCGTTTCGCTATGTGAACCCCGAAGAATATAGCAAAATCGCGGAACAACTCGCTTCCCGCCGAACGAAACGAGAAGATGAGATCAAAACAATCATTTCAGAATTGGAAGATCTCTTGCGTAAATCTGACGTCGAGGCAAAAATCACTGGCCGCCCGAAACATATTTATTCTATCTATCGCAAAATGCTGCGTAAAGGTGAAAGCTTCGAAGCCGTACGCGACCTGCGAGCAGTCCGCATCATTGTTGATGACGTTGAAACCTGCTATAAAGTCCTAGGCATTATTCACATGCACTTCCAACCTATCCCGGGCGAATTTGATGACTATATTGCTGCCAGAAAACCAAACAACTATCAATCCTTGCATACTACGGTTATATACAAGGACGGAAAACCTTTAGAAATTCAAATCCGCACCTGGGAGATGCACTACAACGCTGAATATGGTGTGGCTGCTCACTGGCGCTATAAAGAAAATAAGACCCCAATTTCTAACGAATATGAGCAAAAAGTTAACATCCTGCGCAGCTTGCTTTCCTGGAGCATGGATATTGAAGAAAGTTCTGAGAGCCTGGAGAGAGAGCACCTAGATGTGCTCCGGGACCGTGTGTATGTCATCACGCCCAAAGGAGACGTGGTAGAGCTGCCTTATGGCGCCACTCCAATTGATTTTGCGTATATGGTTCACACTAATGTTGGTCATCGCTGCCGAGGCGCCAAGGTAAATGGTAAGATGGTTCCTTTGGATTACCAGCTTAAAACTGGCGATCAAGTCGAGATACTAACAGCCAACCGAGGAGGACCTAGCCGAGATTGGCTAAACCCCAACTTAGGTTTAGTTAAATCCAACCGAACGCGCTCCAAGATTAAACAATGGTTTAAGCAACAGAACCGAGAACAAAACCTCGAGCATGGCAAGATGACCATCGAAAAAGAGTTCAAACGACTCGGGATTGGTCAAGTTGATCTTAGTCAATTTGTGGATGAATTCCATGTAAAAACTTTAGATGATTTATATATAGGGATTGGATGCGGAGATATTCCTATTGGCCGCTTGGTAAACCGCATCGCCGAAACCCAGCGGGAACCCGAACCTGAAACTATTGCAGTCATGCCCACAGCGCCGGCTAAGGTTCGGCCTGGCGCTACAGTCACGGTGATGGGACTTAAAGGCTTAGCTACGAGCATGGCGCGTTGCTGTAACCCTATGCCAGGTGATGAAATCATTGGCTATATTACACGCGGTAGAGGCGTTACCATTCATCGTTCCGATTGTCCCAACGTCCTGCGAGTTAAAGATAAAGAGCGGCTGATCAAAGTCGATTGGGGCATGGAGGAAAAATCTTATCCCGTACCCCTCCAAATTAAGGCATATGACCGCCAAGGATTAATGGCTGATATTTCCAATGTTATCTCCAGTGAACCGGTGCATCTCATTGATCTTTCCATGAACAGCCGGCAGAATATTGTTGTCATCAATCTGGAAATTGAGGTTGGCGGTATCAGCCAATTGAGCCGCTTACTTGCTCGCCTGGAGAATATCCCTAATGTAATCGAGGCTATCCGCGTCAAACCAGGATAAAATATTGGGAGAGTGCTTTACGGCTAGCTTAACCTAAGGTAAAATGCCAGCCGAGATTTTAGCTTACATTTTAAGGAGAATTTAGAATGCCAAAAATTCGCTGTCACTATTTAGATTGCCTGTTCCTTGACGACCGCTATTGCACTGCTGCTGCAATCGAACTGAATCCGGATACGGGTTGCCAGACTTACACCCCCGATGAGGAAGCTGGAACAGAAAACTGGGAAGATGAAGATTTGGATGAATGGGAACCCCTTGTCCCGGAAGATGAAACTGAAGAGTGGGAAGAAGAGGTCGAAGACGAGGATGAAGAAGACGAAGAAGACGAGGGTGAAGAGTATTAACCAATATTGCGTACTTTCAATGCTTTTTCAAAGGATAGTTGGGCATGCATGCTGATTCGCCAACGCTAAGGAGCTAAAATGAGTAGTTTATTGCCAATGATTTCACTCAACGTCTTTCTACTGCCGGATTTTCGTAGAGAAATTCTCTCAACCGTGCTTAATGAGAAAGACACCTTATCACCAGAAAATAAACGGGAGCTCACGCAAGCGATGAGAGAATTCGTTAAAATTAGCGGATTTCGCAATCCTTTAGCTGCTCCACAAGCATTGCAATTGCGTGCCATGGAATCTCCCTTCGAGAAAGAATCTCGTTTCTTAAAAGCGATCCTCTCCTCTTGGGTAGATATTAACTCAGACCTACAGGCGGATTTACAATCGGTTATTTCCGAGTTGGGTTTTGAACCTAACGACCAAGCACCTCTCTACCCCGATCCAGAAAATGCTTTTGCACTTGGCTGGCCAGAAGAACTGAGCTTCGAAAAGTTGGCAAATCTGGTAAAACAAAAAACTGAAATTGATGCAAGTTCAGATGCGATTTCATTGATGACTGTCTGGCTGACTGGGCGCTTGCCTGGCTCAGAACCTGCTGGCGAACAATCATAATTAAGGAGAAAAATGGAAGAAACAACTTCTGGCAAGACTACCATCGCTCCCTCCGTGCTAAATACAATTGTGCGCCTGACGACGCTCGAAACTCCTGGTGTGAGCCGCATGGCGCCTGTCTATTTCCCGGTTGCCAAATCAGAACGCCATGATGATGAAGGTGTAAAAATTGTAGTTAAAGACTCGACCATCTATGTGGATGTTTACGTCGTCATCAATGGCGAGGAGAACGTCCGCGTGGTCGCCGAAACCATTCAGCAGCGCGTTACCAGAGCAATTTCCGAAATGGTTGGTATGGATGTTGCATACGTAAATGTTCATGTTACGGACGTTGACCTCGAAGCGTAATTTTTTATGAAATCCCGCACAAAAGCGCGATACACCGCCCTGCAAACCTTATATGAGGTGGATATCGCCGACCACCCTTTGGGTACGGTACTTCAGGAACGGGCTGAAGAAAATGAGCTGGACACAGCAGAATATGATTTCGCGCAAGAAATCGCATTAGGTGTCAATCAGAATAAAGACCGTTTGGACCGTTTGATCGCGCAACATGCCCCCGAATGGCCCTTGGATCAGGTCGCGATTATCGATCGTAACATTTTACGCATCGCCTTGTGGGAGATAGCCATTTACCGTAAAACTCCCCTCAAGGTGGGCATCAATGAGGCAGTCGAACTGGCTAAAACTTTTGGCACCGATAGTTCGCCCCGTTTTATAAACGGCGTATTAGGCAGTTTGGTTGACAATTTGGATGCATTAAAACAAGCACTTTCTCAGTAGAGGCGGTTTATGAAACCGAAAACGGTTAGGCAAGTTATCACTTATCTATGCATCATTACCGTTTTAGGTTTCCTCTCGGGATGTGCCCTTTCCATTGTTCCTAAAACTGAAAAACCAGTAGAAACACCCTTAACCTTGCCCGCGCGCCTTGAGGAGCCAGAACTTGTACCTGTAGTGTTCAATGCGGAACTGCGCCGTAGTTATTCTGATGAGACTGTGATAGCCATTGAGGTGCTGGATGAGCTCAGTGGTCTGGATCGCAATATCACCCGCTACGAGCTGACTAAGATTGAAGAGAACCATTACGCTGGGACGCTTCTGCTGCCCTTCGGTGAAATTATTAAGTATCGTTATGTGAGCACCTTCCCTATCAGCCAACCCGAAGCTACTGCAGATGGCAACACAGTTATCTACCGGACGATGACTGTAGCCAAGAATACAACCATCAAGGACATCATTTCGGGCTGGCCCGAGCTGCCTTATGAGGGGGATCTCGGCAAACTCACCGGAATTATTTCTGACCAAAGCACAAAACAACCTTTAGCTGATATTCTCGTCACTGTGGCTGGTTACCAGACCTTCACAGATGCTACCGGTCGCTTCGATTTCAATCAGATCCCCGTAGGTACACACAATCTCTCTGCTATTTCTATTGATGGTGCCTACCTTTCATACCAACAAGAAGCCAATATTGTGGCAAATCTTTCGACGCCGGCTGTGATCGTACTGACGCCATTGCCGGAAGTCAATGTCACTTTTACTGTTAGTGTGCCGGATGAAGGAAGTGGTGCACCGATTCGGTTAGCCGGTAATCTTTACCAGTTGGGCAATGTGTATGCTGATTTGTCTAATGGTGTTAGCAGTCTTGCTTCACGGATGCCCATCCTGAGCCGTTTGGACGATGGCAAATACTCCTTGCAGCTCAAATTCCATGCTGGTAATGCGCTAGTTTATCGTTATACCCTTGGTGATGGCTACCTCAACGCCGAACGCGATAAAGATGGCAAACTGGTTACTAGGCGGATAATTATTCCAGATCGCGATGTGACCATCGAAGATACCATCGTATCGTGGGGTATGGCAGGCTTTGAGCCCATTACGATTAAAGTCACAGTCCCAGTGGAGACACCCGCAGAAGATTCAATTTCCATTCAGCTAAAGCAAGGGACTTGGCAACAACCCCTTCCGATGTGGCCTCTGGGTAATAATCAATGGATGATCTTGCTCTTTTTAAGGCCTGATGCTAGGCAAAACACGCAATATCGTATTTGTCGTAACGCCCAGTGTGATCTTGCATACGATGAGGCGAGTTATGCCTCGCCAATTTCAATAGCTGATATTCCTGCGAACACAAGCGTACATACCGTCTCCAATTGGCATGGCTGGCAGCCTCAATTAGGCGGATCTCAAGATTCTGTTATGCTTGGAAATGGCAATGAACCTATTGGGGTTGAATTCCTTCCAGACTATCAACCCTCTGATCTTAATCGTTATCGGGATAGTTTAATGGAGCTGAGACAATCAGGCTTCAATTGGGTTATTTTTACGCCCACTTGGAAGGTTTCAATCTTAAACAATCTTCCTCAGCTCTCCCCTAATCTCGAACAAAGTATGCTGATGATGGATTTAGCTGATTTGGTGCAGTTAGCCAAAGAAAGTGGCTTTACTGTCGGGCTTTACCCGCGTCTGGATTTTTCTATGAGCTCAGCGGAGTGGTGGCAAAATTCTAAAAGAGATGCGCTGTGGTGGCAGCAATGGTACCAGGAATACGAGCGATTTGCAATAAGCTATACGCAATTTGCTGCTAATAACAAGGTTGATCAGCTTATCCTTGGCGGTGTTGACGTAAGCGCCAGCCTCCCAGGTGGCGTCGAAACCACAATAGATAACAAAGGTACACCTAAGAATGCCGATCAACTGTGGGAGGCATTACTTCAAAAAATAAATCAGTATTACCAGGGTCTCATACTTTGGGCATTACCCGTTGGAGAATCAGAACTTCCCGAATATACGTTTTACGATCAAATTGACGGCTTTTACTTACAGTTTCAACCTATTGCTGACGTTAATACAAGCTATGATCAACAATCTGTAGAAAATACCCTTAATAACATTGTAGCTAATTTCCAGCGGAGTTCGAACGATAAGCAATTTTTTGCTGGTCTGAACGCGCCTTCTCTCTCTGCAGATGATTTTACTTACCCATCTGCCGATTGCTTAATCAGCCCAAGAGCATCTGCCTATGCCGCCTACCCAGCAGATTTAGCTGCCCAGCTAGACTTTTATCGAACTTATCTTAGTGCACTTAGTCAACGAAGCTGGGTGCAAGGTATCAGCTCACGCGGCTTTTTTCCAGTCGTCAAACTACACGATTTTTCCTCGTCTATTTATGGCAAACCTGCTATGCAACTGCTATCGAACAGCACAACTGATGCTGAATAAATACCTAGGAAGGAACAAGTGGAACGCAAACGTTTAGAACAAGAACTCTCAAAGATAGGCATATCAAACCCTCAAACGATTTTCTACAACCTCAACCGAGCAGAATTAGTTGAAGCTGCTTTAACCAAGCAGGAAGGCAAGTTTTCACATGCTGGTGCGTTTGTCGTCAATACCTCGCCATATACTGGCAGGTCCCCTAATGATAAATACCTGGTTACAAATGGTGATCCAGACTTGTGGTTTGCCAGCGGGACACAAGCCATGGATGGTAAGACTTATGCTGCGTTGAAGGCTAAGTTGATGGCACATATTCAGCAACAACCGCTCTTCGTGAGGGATATGCGTGCCGGCGCTGATCCAGACCAAACGCTCAAGATTCGCATTATTTCAGACCTCGCCTGGCATAACCTTACCGCTAGTAACATGTTTATCCCCCGTTGTGATAACGAGCCTATCACGGATCCAGACCTGACAGTCGTGGTAGATACTTCCTTCGCTGCTGACCCAGCAACGGATGGGGTACGCTCACCAGCATTTATCATTATGAACTTCGAAGAAAAGCTGGTGCTAATAGGCACAACACGCTATGCTGGCGAAATCAAGAAGTCCGTTTTTACCTTCATGAATTATGTGATGCCCAAACGCCACGTGCTTTCTCTGCATTGCTCAGCCAATGTAGGCGCCGCTGGTGATGTCGCCCTATTCTTTGGGCTTAGTGGCACGGGGAAAACCACCCTTTCTTCTGACCCGCAAAGAAGGCTGATTGGAGATGACGAACATGGTTGGAATGAGCAAGGCGTTTTCAACTTTGAAGGTGGCTGTTATGCGAAGACTATTCGCATTAATCCTGAATTGGAGCCCTTAGTTTGGTCAGCTATTAACCGCTTTGGATGCCTGCTGGAAAACGTCCCGCTCAATGCCCAACGCCAGCCAGATTTTGATAGCAGCGCAATTACAGAAAACACGCGCGCATCTTACCCGTTGGACTTCATCCCCAATTACGAGCCTTCTGGACAAGGCGGTCATCCGAAACACATTTTCTTGCTCACCGCGGATGCTTTTGGCGTGCTTCCGCCCCTGGCGAAGCTGACTATTGAACAAGCGATGTACTATTTCCTTAGTGGTTATACCTCCAAATTAGCCGGTACCGAGCGCGGATTAGGTGATAAACCCGAAGCGACTTTTTCAGCGTGTTTTGGAGCACCCTTCCTGCCACTCAAGCCTTCAATCTATGCCAATCTCCTTGCAGAAAAGTTAGCCCAACATCAAACCCATGTATGGCTGCTCAATACCGGTTGGTCTGGGGGCGGCTTTGGAGTAGGCAAACGCATCGCACTCCCGCTCACGCGTGCCATGATCAGCGCAGTCCTTTCCGATCAGCTGAATGACGTGGAGACGCATCGTCACCCCATATTTAACTTGGATATTCCCAATGAAGTCGAAGGCGTTCCTCAAAATGTCCTCAACCCAGAGTTAGCTTGGACTGATCAGGCTGCTTATCAGCGAGAAGCGCTCCAATTAGCGCATAGATTTGCTGATAACTTTAAGAAATATGAAAAGACAGTTCTGCCGGAGGTTAGTGCAGCCGGTCCTGGCGTGGCGCTCTGATTGACAATTCGTTTGTACCTTGCAAAGGAGTACCTATGGACAAGTTCATCATTCATGGAGGGAAACCTCTAACCGGGACGATGGTCCCATCAGGTAACAAAAATGCTGCCCTACCATTGATGGCAGCTTGTTTGCTTACAGAAGAGCCTATTGTTCTGCATAATATGCCCAACATTACCGATACCCTAACGATGCGTAAGCTGATGGAAAGTTTGGGAGTGCAAGTTCGGCAGATTGATGCTTCTTCTTATGAGTTCCTCGCTAAAGATATTCACCCTTCTGATCTTGACCCTGATCTTTGCAGACAGATTCGTGCCTCTATTTTGTTGGCTGGGCCAATGCTCGCCCGCTCAGGGGAGCTCAAACTACCCCCTCCAGGCGGAGATGTGATTGGACGGCGGCGGGTTGATACGCATATTTTGGCGCTTAATAAGCTTGGGGCAATGTTTTCGTATAATGATAGTTTTCATTTTTCTGCCCCCCAACTGAAAGGAGCTGAAATCTTATTGGATGAAGCCAGTGTTACAGCTACGGAAAATACGATTATGGCAGCTGTGAAGGCTGAAGGGCGCACCATAATCCGCAACGCAGCCTCTGAACCGCATATCCAGCAGCTTTGTCAGTTCCTCAATTTGCTTGGCGCTGATATTAAGAATATTGGCTCGAACACTTTAATTATTGATGGCGTCAAGGAGCTGCATGGCGGGGAGTTTACCATCGGTCCAGATTACCTCGAAGTAATCAGTTTTGTGGGCGCAGCTGTAGTAACGCGTGGCGAAATTCGGATTAAAGACGCCGGCGTTGAGCATCTCAAAATGATTCAACTTGTATTTCGGCGTTTAGGCGTGGATTTCGACTTTATTGGGGATGATGTTTGGGTTGGTTCCAATCAGCGGCTCGTCATTGAGCCAGATTTAGGCAATGCTATTCCAGAAATTAGCGTGATGCCTTGGCCATCTTTCCCTACTGACTTGATGAGCATCGCGATTGTGGTTGCCACGCAATCCATTGGCAGCATCCTCTTTCATGACTGGATGTACCCCAGCCGCATGTTCTTTACGGATAAGTTAGTCTCAATGGGAGCACAAATTGTGCTTTGCGATCCACACCGTTGCATTGTGCAAGGCCCAACGCGCCTCAACGGTGAAAAATTAGATAGCCCTGATATCCGTGCTGGGATTGCATTAGTTTTGGCTGCGCTTTCTGCCAAAGGCACTTCGGTCATCCGCAACGTGAGCCAGATTGACCGTGGTTATGAAAGTATTGATCAAAAATTAGCCGCGCTGGGGGCTGATATCGTTCGCGAGAATGGGAATAAGTAAAAGAGGAATAAAAAAAAGAGGGCTAATGTCACTGCACCCTTTCTGTCGGATTTTTTGTCCAACTTTTAGGGCGCAGTGCATAACCCTCTCTTTTTCTATTCGCGTTTAGTTCTTCTTGTGGCTGTCAACTACTTTCAAGAACTGATCGATGACCTCCCGCAGCATCGGCTCAGGTAATGCCCCCACCTGGCGGTGCACCACTTTCCCGTCAGCGATCATCAACATCGTTGGAATACCTTCCACGTTATACTTGCTTGCCCATTGTTGATTCTCATCGGTGTTGACCTTAGCTACGATGAGTTTATCAGCATATTCCTTGGCAATCTTTTCTAAGGTGGGCGCAACCATTCGGCAAGGACCACACCAAGGCGCCCAAAAATCCACAATCACAGGGACGGGCGATTCCAGCACGGACTTCTGGAATGCTGCATCAGTCACATTAATCGGTTCACTAATCATTGATAATCTCCTTCAATTAATTTCTGACGAAAGTATACATGAATAATTTCCATGAAAAGTTTTAACCTTATTCAACCCTATTACAACCCAAGTTTAATTTGCAAATGTGGTCCTAGGACCAAGATTCCCACAATAACGGCGATTATTGCCGCAAAGAGGACGGCTGCTGCAGCAACATCTTTACCCACTTGGGCGAGTGGATGACGCTCAGGGCTAGCCATATTGACGATGCTTTCTAACGAGGTGTTGATAAATTCTGCTGTCCAAACCATCCCGATTACTAAAAGGATCGCCACCCATTCCATGCGCGTTAATTGCAGCCAAAAGCTCACCGCAATAACCGCAAGCATGACAACCGAATGGATCCAAGCATTTTTTTGTGTACGCATAACATAGCTTAGTCCTCGGCTGGCATACTTGAAAGAGTTACCCCGAGAATTAATAAACAACTTTAGAGCTGAAGGCTTTTTACGCTGAGACTGTTGCTCTGGAATGACTGGATCCATGGGTTGTTCTCCTTTTCAGAACGCTGATAGGTCTGATCAAACATAATTATAAGGATAAACGAACTTTTGGTGGTTTTTAGTTTACGGTAAGAAAAAAATGCGGTAAAATATATGTCTCAAGCGGGTGTAGCCAAGTGGTAAGGCAGTAGCTTCCCAAGCTACCATTCGTGGGTTCGAATCCCATCACCCGCTCTTTTGTTTTCTCCTGTTTCCTCAAATTCTTCAGACCGATTACTGGTTTCAGGGTTACATCAGATAAAGTCCATATACATCTAAGCGGTTGTATAACCAATCACTTAGCTTCTATCCCTTTGAAACTATAAAATATAAATGAATGAGAATAACTTTAACTATAAATTCATCTAGAAAAACCAGATGAGATATGGAGAAAAATGGAACACACCTCTTCCGATAGTAGTCATGAAGACCTGCCGATGAAGATGGATCATGAGCATATGATGCATCAAGGCCACACTATGCCACCCGAGCACGCCCAACATGAAAGCTCTTCAAAGGTGATGCCAAACTCTTCCCATAATATGTCAGAAATGCAAGCCGGGCACGAGCAGCACGCCTCTCATGAAGAAGGCCATGAACATGCTGAGCATCAAATGGCTCACGCAGACCATACCGGGCATGAGCAAATGTTCCGGCAGCGATTTTGGGTCTCCCTGATCCTGACCGTGCCAGTGCTGCTTTTCAGCAGCGGGTTTCAGGAGCTCCTCGGGTTCACACTACCAACCTTTCCTGGCAGCCAATGGATCGCCCCTGCTTTCTCCTTAGCTATATTTATCTATGGCGGGCTACCCTTCCTGAGGTTGGCAGGCCCGGAAATCAAAAATCGCCAGCCAGGCATGATGAAGCTGATTTCATTGGCAATCTCGATTGCCTTTTTGTATAGCTTTGCTACCCTTTTCATCCCGGGCCAAATGGACTTTTTCTGGGAGCTAGCCACGCTTATTGACATCATGCTCCTTGGTCATTGGATTGAAATGCGGAGTATTCGCCAAGCCTCCGGCGCTCTTAATGCTCTGGCAAAGCTCATGCCCGATACCGCCGAGCGCATCGGCGAAAATGATACGATTGAATTTGTTCCTGTGCAGGATCTCCAAAAAGGGGATCTGGTCCTGGTCCGACCAGGAGCCAACATTCCAGCTGACGGTGTCGTTGTTGAGGGGGAATCTGCCGTTAATGAAGCCATGCTCACCGGCGAATCCAAACCGGTAAGCAAAAAGAAGGGCTCTTCCGTCCTCGGCGGATCGATCAATGGAGATGGCAGCCTTCGCATTCAAGTTACAGCCACAGGAGATGAAACTGCTCTGGCTGGCATCATGCGCTTGGTGGAGCAGGCACAGCAGTCCAAAAGCGCTACTCAGGTGCTGGCTGACCGCGCCGCTGGCTGGCTATTCTATATTTCCATCGGGATTGCTGTCATAACAGCTCTTGTTTGGTCGCTGGCTGTCGGCTTTAACGTCACTGTTTTGGAAAGAGTGGCAACCGTGTTGGTCACGGCATGCCCGCACGCCTTGGGTCTGGCAATTCCTCTGGTAGTTCAGATTACCACCACTTTAGGGGCGTCCAATGGAATCCTCATCCGGGACCGGTTGGCACTGGAAAAACTGCACGAGATTGACACGGTGATATTTGATAAGACCGGGACACTTACGGAAGGCCGTTTTGGTGTGGTTGGCATTAGAACCGCCGCAAATCTCTCGGAAGAGGAAGCCTTAGCCCTGGCAGCGGCTGTGGAAGGCGATTCTGAACACTCTATCGCCAAAGGAATCCGCACCAGTGCCGAAGAACGTCATATCGCAGTACCCCACATGGAGGCGTTCGAAGCCCTCAAGGGCCGGGGAGCTGTCGCTCAGGATGAAAGCCATAAATATTACATTGGCGGGTCTCGCCTGCTCGATATGTTAAATCTTACTTTGCCCGAGCAATTGGCGAGTTTTGAGAGTGAGGCCAGCAGTAAAGGCGAGAGCGTCGTTCACCTGGTTAGGGCAAACCTGGATGGTAGCCGGGCAGAAGTGCTGGCAGCCTATGCGGTTGACGATGTTATCCGTCCTGAAAGCCAGGAAGCGCTTAACCGTCTACGCGAAATGGGCATACAGGTCGCCATGCTGACTGGGGATAGCCAGGCTGTAGCCAAATCTGTTGCCACCCAGCTGGGAATTGACACCTATTTTGCCCAGATTTTGCCGGAAGAAAAAGAGAGCAAAGTACAGCAATTGCAGGCTGAGGGCAAGAAAGTGGCTATGGTCGGGGATGGTGTCAATGACGCTCCAGCACTCACGCGCGCTGATGTGGGTATTGCGATTGGTAGCGGCACCGACGTGGCTGTGGAATCGGCAGGAATTATTCTCGTGCAAAATAATCCGTTGGACGTAGTGAAAGCGATTGAGTTGAGCAAAGCCAGCTACAACAAAATGATCCAGAACCTTGTTTGGGCCACAGGATATAATGTCATCGCCCTTCCGCTGGCTGCCGGTGCTTTAGCTCCAGCGGGACTTGTGCTGTCTCCAGCTGTGGGCGCCATCCTGATGTCCCTCAGCACCATTATTGTGGCCATCAATGCTCAGCTGCTGAGAAAAGCTAAGATTTAGACCATACCTTTTACTTGTGGTCGACCGACACAAGATGTTGATTAGATTAGATGA
>DICP01000021.1:1781-5413 GCA_002417685.1 Candidatus Mesolinea sp. UBA5823 | reverse complement strand
GCGATGAAAAAGAAGAGTGCTCTTCCTTTGCCAGTTCTGCAAGCTCTGGCTGCAGCATTTTTGTTTGCCTGCTCAACGCCGCTCTCAAAAATCCTGCTGGGTGATATTGACCCGATACCTTTGGCGGCTTTCCTCTATCTGGGCAGTGGTGTAGGTGCGTTTTTGTTGCGCTGGGTGATGAAAGCGCGCCGCCCGCAGCAACGCTCCGAAGCTAAGCTTTCCCGGTCTGACCTCCCCTGGCTGATAGGTGCTATCTTTTTTGGCGGCGTTTTGGCGCCAATTGCCTTGCTCTTTGGGCTGCGCACCACGCCCGCGGCTACCGCCTCTTTGCTGTTGAACTTTGAAGGCGTTGCTACTGCTCTGATCGCCGTTGCGATCTTCAAAGAAGCTATTGGCAAAAGAGTAGCGCTATCCATCGGTTTAATTACGCTGGCGAGCATTGTCCTTTCTTTAGAGGGCGGCCAATGGGGACTTTCCGCTGGGATGGCGCTCATTTTGCTGGCTACGTTTTCCTGGGGCTTGGATAACAACTTTACCCGCAACATTTCCGAGCGCGATCCCTTCGAAATCGTGATGGCAAAAGGCTTGGGAGCAGGCACTTTCTCTTTGATACTTACCTTTGCACTTGGCAAGCCCTTACCTGATGTAAGCGGGATGTTGAGGGCTGGCGCGCTGGGAGCCGTCAGTTATGGCTTGAGTATTGCTCTAATCATTTTGGCGATGCGCAAACTGGGCTCAACCAGGGCTTATGGCTGGTTTGGCAGCGCTCCATTCATGGCTATGCTGCTCAGCTTGGCAATTTTCCGGGAGCCTCCTACAGTAAATTTGTGGATCGCCTTGCCTTTCATGCTGGCCGGGGCCTGGCTGATGGCAACTGAGCACCACAGCCACCACCATATTCATCCACCTATTGAGCATGAGCACACTCACACTCACCCGGACCCGCATCATACACATGTCCACGAGGGCTTAAACCCAACGGAAAGGATTACTCACAGCCACCCGCATGAGCATGCCTATCTGGAGCACGAACATGAGCACACGCCCGATATTCATCATCGGCATGAGCATTAACATGGCGCCGGCAGATTGTGGGATTTTTTGGTGCCAAAACGGACAAGGAACAATGTGCTCCCCATTTTGACTATTCCACTTCTTTGATTAACCGGCGATATTCACAATACTCGCATTCAGGATTAGCATCTGGCAGCGTATCACATTCCAAAACTTTTTTCATCTCCACTAGTCTAGGACTAACCCAAGAATCATCACCATAATGGGGGAGAATCGTGAGTTCAAATTCGAGTTTATTTTCAAAGAATGGGCGGTCCTTTAAAGCATTGGCAAAAACAAAATACCCCACCGGAGAGACTTTAAAGCCCATTCTCCTGAATATCCATTGATATATTTCCATTTGACGCTTATAAGCCTGTTTATATTCATCTTCTAAGCTGATTTCACTTGCAGTGGAAGTGGCTTTGTAATCTACGATGTGGAGTTCTCCCTGAGGTGAGACCCAAACGTCATCAATAATCCCCTGTACATGGAAGCCTGTCTGTTCGTCCACGACGGAAGCTCCGACATAGTGGTAAACATCATCCCTCCAGATGGGTAGATCAGGGTGATGGAAAGGGACAGCTTCGATGCCATATTGAACCATTATCGGATGAGGTTGTTGCAGTTTTCTGTAATGGTCGAATTCCCGCTTCAGGAGGTGATCCACCGCCGAATTGAGAGGCCAGCCGGGCATGGAAGGTTGGGATAAGCCGAGCTTCCTATCGAGATAGAAACAACGCGGGCAATCGAGAAACATATCTATTTTATACCGAGAGAGTGCATAAGTATCGGGATTGTCATTATAGAGATTGCGCTTACGTTGTTTGTATTTGGTCATCGCTTTTCTCTTATAGATTCGTTCTAGATAATCTTAATCAATTATATCCGAGGTGTTTCAACAAAAAACAGCAGGCTTCATATCAGCCTGCTGTCGAATTTATTCTTTTTGAAAATCAAGCTAGCGATTTTTTATACACCCGATGGTTCTTATAAAATGTGCAGCCGAGGTTAATTAGGTCTTTGCGCATTTGCTCAGCAGTCTCAGCCACCTGGGTTAATTCCGCATGCTGGTAGCGGGGATTTGCAGTCACAGAATTGATCAGAATTTCATAAATAAGCGCATTTCCACCAAAACCTTGCGCTTCAGGCAAAATGCCTATGCCATTAAAGTCGATCCACGTGGTTTTATTGATTTCCTGCAGAATACGCAAGATTTCAATTGGTCCTAACTTGCCATTGTTCTTTTTAAACGCTGCAGAGACATCCGGAAAAGGCAGCACAAATCCAACCACCTTATCGCCTTTGAGCACGAGTTGCAGCAGCTCAGGGATGACTAAAATGAGGGCATTATCCACCACAAAGTTAATTTCCCGTTCAGTGAGCGGGTAGTATTCCCAGTTGTTCACAAAAGCACCGTTATAGGCTTCGCGTATCTTGGGTGCCCATTTGCGGATTTCAGCTTTGTTCTTAAAGTTCTTTATGGTCAGTGTGCCGCGTTTTTTGGCTATGCTTGCAGCCTTAGCTACTTTTTCCGGTACTACAAGGTTTCGTGGATTGATATAGCTAGAGACGAAGTCAACCTCCTTGACGAAACCGTAATTTTCGACCAATTCGCGGTAATAAGGGTAGTTGTAGTTCATCATGTTCATCATTTGATGGTGCTCAAAACCCTCAATCTGAATGCCATAGCCATCGAGCGGACCAAAACCCTTTGGACCGACCAGCCGATCCATCCCGCGTGCTTTCGCCCATTCCACCACTCGGTCAAAGAGCGCATTGGCAACCTCCTGGCTATTGATGCAGTCAAACAAGTAAAACTCAGCATCTTTGGTGTTGTGATAGGCATTAAAGGGCTTATTCTGCAAGGCGGCAATCCGGCCCACAACCTTATCGCCTTCCAGTGCTAAAAAGAAATCTGCATCCGAATGTTCATAATATGGATGCTTTTTAGGGTTCATCATCGCATAGATATCACTTTTGATTGGTGGAGTGAACTGTGGACAATCTTCATAAAGCTGATATTGAAATTCGACAAATTGCTTTTGCAGTTTCTTGTTATTAACAGGAATAATGTTAACCATAAATTCTCTTTCTATTGCATAAATTTATTAGTGATTGGCTGTACTAATCTGATATTATAAACCCACAAAACAAGCTTTCGTTACAGTTTTATCAGGCTTGCTATCATCCCGTGCCTGATTTATAATCTGCATGTTTTCAAATAAGCAGTGAGAGGTTTATTAAATGATTGATGTGAATGAATTGCGCAAAGGCGTTACTTTCCAAGTGGATAATGAGCTTTATAAAGTCTTAGACTATACGCACAATAAGCCAGGCCGCGGAACCGCTACTATCCGGGTGAAAGCACGTAACTTGCGCAAGGGTAATACGCTTGAAATGACATTTATTTCAGGTGATCGTGTGCAAGATATCCAACTGGATTACCACAATGTGCAATATCTTTACCGAGATGATAACTTCTTCTATTTCATGGATATGGATACCTTCGAACAGCCTGCCATTCCGGCTGAGCTGGTTGGAGATTATGCCGGCTTCCTCAAAGGCGATATGGAAGT
>DICP01000021.1:0-1771 GCA_002417685.1 Candidatus Mesolinea sp. UBA5823 | reverse complement strand
TTAGAGGTCGTTTCGGCAGAACCTGCAGCACGAGGTAACACAGCCACAGGTGTCACAAAACAAGTCGTCACTGATACGGGGCTGAAAGTACAGGTTCCCTCCTTCGTTGAAGAAGGTGATGTCATCCGTGTGGATACTCGCACGGGGGAATATATCACCAGGGTTTAGCTTAAAATGAAAACACCTTATGGCAAAGAGTGCCGTTTCTTTTATGGGGATTATTACCGTGGCAGAAATTTTGAAGAGTGCCGCTTGCTCACAGATAGTGATAAACACCAATGGGAGCCTATTTTCTGTAAGAACTGCCCTGTGCCTGGCATTTTGATCAATAACGGCTGCCAGTATATGGTCTTGAGTGGAAAGATTAAAAGAAATCTTTTTAGTAAACGCATTCTAGTGAGTGCTTATTGCACAAAGTCCCACAGCGAAGTTAAAGATCCGAATGTCGGATGTGATATTTGCCACAGAGAAATTTTCTCTGCGAGTTCTAATTCAAAATCATAGAGAATTCTAAGAAGTTACCCTGAAGATTAGACGCTTTTTTCGGTATAAAATGGGTACTGATATAATAAGCATGCATATTGATACTTATTGGTATCAATTATCGGAGGTTTTTAGTGAATTCACGTAACCAAACATTTGTGATTTACCTTTTATTGTTCATGGCAATTATTACCATGCTGTTTTTTAATTTCCAGCAACAAGCTGCCGAGGTAAGGACAATCCCGATCAACCAATTAGCTGCGGATATTGAAGCAGGTAAGGTTTCTAAGGTTGTTGCCAATGGTGATGATTTGACCATTACTTACAAGACGTTGGAAATAAAAGAAAGCGTCAAAGAACCCAATTCTGGCTTGATTGACCAACTCGCTCAGCTTGGCGTCACGCCTGAAAAGCTGCAAGATCAGAGCTTGAGCATTGAAATTAAAAAACCGAGTGCCTGGATTGCGATTTTGGACATCTTAGCCTATCTCTTGCCCATCGTCTTTATGTTCGGGCTGCTCATCTTTTTCGTTCGCCAAATGCAGGGCTCAAATAACGCAGCCATGTCCTTTAGCAAATCACGTGCTCGCATGATGACTGGTGAGCACCCCACGGTAACCTTTGATGATGTGGCAGGTGTGGATGAGGCTAAAGAAGAACTGAAAGAAGTGGTTGAATTTTTGAAAGAGCCTCAAAAATTTATTGCTCTAGGCGCACGTATCCCTAAAGGGGTTTTGCTGGTAGGTTCTCCAGGAACAGGTAAAACTTTGATGGCTAAGGCTGTCTCTGGTGAGGCAGGCGTTCCCTTCTTCTCCATTTCTGGCTCAGAGTTCGTAGAAATGTTTGTAGGTGTGGGTGCCAGCCGGGTGCGTGACCTTTTCGACCAAGCAAAGAAACACTCACCTTGCATCGTATTTGTGGATGAAATCGATGCCGTTGGGCGCCATCGTGGTGCCGGGTTGGGCGGGAGCCATGATGAACGCGAGCAAACTTTGAACCAATTGCTTGTCGAAATGGATGGCTTCGAAACCGATACGAATGTTATCGTGATGGCAGCCACCAACCGCCCAGATATTCTCGACCCCGCTTTGATGCGGCCAGGGCGCTTTGACCGACGAGTGATTTTAGATAGACCCGATATGCGCGGCAGATTTGAGATTCTCAAAGTGCATGTGCGCGGTAAACCCTTGGCACCTTCTATAGACTTGGAAGTCATTGCGCGGGCAACGCCTGGTTTCGTCGGCGCTGATTTGGAAAACTTAGTCAATGAAGCCGCAATTTTGGCAGC
>DICP01000054.1:14654-17005 GCA_002417685.1 Candidatus Mesolinea sp. UBA5823 | reverse complement strand
TACTTGAATCTAGACATTTCTAAATTGCCGGCATTAGGACATTTCTAATTAGCCTTAACTGGCTGGGTAACCCGATGCAGTATAATGACCATATGATGATGCCTGAAATGCCAGCTCCCATAGTGGTGGAGAACGATGAGAGCTTTGCGCACATGTGCGCTGACTTAGCTGCTCAGCTAGCTATCGCTGTCGATACTGAATCTAACAGCTTGCATGCTTATCAGGAACGCGTCTGCCTAATTCAAATCTCCACCCGGGAGAATGACTACCTTGTAGACACATTAGCTATCCACTCCCTCGAGCCATTAGGTAAGATCTTTGCCAACTCGGCAATCCAAAAGGTCTTTCACGCCGGCGATTACGACCTCACCTGCCTCAAGCGCGATTACGCCTTCACTTTTGCCAACTATTTCGATACAAGCATCGCAGCTGCTGCTGTAGGCGAGGAAAATTTAGGTTTATCAACCTTATTGACAAAGTATTTTGGCTTCAGCGTTGATAAAAGATACCAGCGCGCCAACTGGGGCAAACGCCCGCTCGATCCGGAAATGCTACGCTATGCCCAATCCGATTCGCACTTCTTGCTGCCCTTACGCGATTGCTTGCTGCCGCGCTTGGAAGCCACGGGACGGCTGAACCTGGTGCTCGAGGATTGTGCTGCTTTGGCTCAGCAAACGCCGCCAATGAAAAACCATAGCGAAGACGTCTGGCGCGTAAAGGGCATCAATGGAATGAAGCCGCGAGCCCTCAGCCTGCTTCAACAGCTGAACCACCTACGCGAAGAGCTGGCACGCAAACAAGATGTACCACTCTTTAAGGTGATGAGCGACGCAGCCTTAGTGGAAATCGCCACCACCCAGCCCAAGCACATCCAGGAGCTGGACCTGCTGCCCTCGCTCTCCAAGAGCCAAGTGCGCCGCTATGGCAAGCAGATCATGCAGACCGTGGCTGATTGGCGTAAAAGCTCTGACAAACTCACGCGGCCGCGCGCGCAGTACTTGGATGAAAGTATCCAACGCCGGCGCGAACTGCTGGGGGATTGGCGCAAACAGATGGCGCAGAAAGATAAGGTCTCCAGCAGCGTGATCCTGCCTAAAGACTTGCTGGAAAGTATTGCTGCCCAGCCCATCAAGAGCAAGGTAGAGCTTGAACAAGCGATGCAAGCCAGCCCTACCCGCTTCGAAGTTTATGGAGAGGAACTGCTGGAGATATTAAGAAAGGAAAATGAATGAAATTACATATTTTGGGCGCCGCCCGTACGGTGACCGGATCGATGCATCTGCTGGAAGTGGACGGGCATAAGCTCCTGCTGGATTGCGGCCTTTTTCAGGGTAAGCGCGAGGAGACTTACGCCGTCAACCAGCACTTCCCCTTTGACCCAGCCAGCATCGATGCTGTGGTGCTCTCCCATTCTCATATTGACCACAGCGGCAACCTGCCCAACCTCGTCAAGCAGGGCTTCCACGGTCCAATCTATGCCACTGACGCCAGCGCGGATTTGGCAGATATTATGCTCAAAGACTCGGCACATATTCACGAATGGGATGTGCAATACGTGAATAAAAAGCGCCGCAAACAGGGCTTGCCGCCCATGCCGCCGCTCTATAGCATGCAGGATGCTCTGGCAACCATTCCACTGTTCCGCTCGGTGTGGTACGGTCAGCGTTTCGAACCCGTACTGGGTGTGGGCGTGCGCTTGATGGACGCCGGGCATATTTTAGGCTCCTCTGCTGTGGTTGTGGACGTGGTGGAGGAAGGCGCGCTAAAGCGATTGTGGTTTTCGGGCGATATCGGCCGCTACGATGCGCCCATCTTGCAGGATCCTGTGCTGCCGCAAGGGGCAGACTACCTGCTGATGGAGTGCACGTATGGCGATAAGCCCCACGAACACATTGAGGATGCCTTCGAGGAATTGAGGCAGGTCATCTTGCGCACGGTGAGGCGCGGTGGCAAGGTCATCATCTACACGCGCAGTGTGGACGAATCCAAGGCGCTCAATGACTACCACGAGCCGATGATTATCATCTCCGCTTCGGGTATGGCAGAAAGCGGGCGCATCCAGCACCACTTAGCCAATAACATCGAAGACGGACGCAATACGATTGTGATTATCTCCTGGCAGGCGCCGGATACTCTTGGGCGCCGGCTGGCTGACCAGGAGCGCAAGGTGCGCATCTTTGGCGAGGAATACTACCGCAAGGCTGAGGTGGTTACGATTGGCGGGCTGAGCGCGCATGCCGGGCAGGATTTGTTGGTGGAGTATGCCTTAGCCAGTAAAGAAACGCTTAAAAAGATCATCTTCGTGCACGGTGAAGAGAAAGCCTATAGCGCCTTGCGCGGGCGCTTAGACG
>DICP01000054.1:14422-14556 GCA_002417685.1 Candidatus Mesolinea sp. UBA5823 | reverse complement strand
GAATCCCACTCTCTCCGCCTGATATAATAAATATATTATATATTATTAATTAATATACTAATGAGGAATATATGATACTAGTAGATCCATATCAGATGTCGTTATTTGAAAACGAGTCATGGATTAATAAATTT
>DICP01000054.1:7073-14382 GCA_002417685.1 Candidatus Mesolinea sp. UBA5823 | reverse complement strand
GGATTAATAAATTTCCAAAAACGCAGTATCTTGGAAGTAAGGAACATCTTGTTAAATGGATTTTTAATCATGCTCCAAATAATATTAAAACTTTCTTAGATGCTTTTAGTGGAACGTCTGTAGTTAGCTATTATTTTAAATCTAAAAATAAACAAGTAATAACAAATGATTTCTTAAAATTTAATTATCATATAGGTAAATCTTTAATAGAAAATAAAAATATTAAACTTGAGGCCAAGGATTTAGAATTGTTATTATCAGAAAATAAAAATTCAGAAACGTTAATTGAAGATGTATTTTCTGGTATTTTCTTTGAAAGGGATCAAGCCAGATTTCTCGATAATTTTCGTGCAAATGTTAATCTGCTTGATAATGATTATAAAATTTCTCTTGCTCTTGCAATAATGAACCGTGCCTTAACTAGGAAAGTCTTATTAGGGCATTTTGCTCATCTTAGCGCCTTACGTTATAGCAATGATCCAAATCGTGTTAAGAGGAATCCCACCATTGCAAGACCTTTAAGAGACTTATTTTTAGAACTTGTACCAGAATATAATAAGGCGATCTTTGATAACGGTCATGAAAATACTGCATTTTGTGAAGATGCGATAGCCCTTATACCAAAATTAGATAATATAGACTTAGTTTATTTTGATCCGCCTTATTATGGGTGCCACCCTGACTATCAGTCATTTTATCATTTTTTAGAAACATTTGTCGAATATTGGAAAAATAAAACATTTATTAATGGCACTAAACAGTATTATCCCAAAAAAGATAGTGGTTTTGTAAAAAAAGAAGAAATAATTAACTCTTTTACTAAACTATTTAATGTAAGTAAAAGAATTCCTTATTGGTTAATTTCGTACAACAGCAAAAGTTATCCAGATAAAGATGAAATGATAAAATTAATAAAAGAATATAAACATGTTAACTTATTTGAATATGAATATTTAAATCACTATGGGGGAAAAGGTTCAAAAAAAGGGACAAAGGAATATTTATTTTATTGCTATGAGTAAATATAACGAATATCTACGATTGTATACAGAAAATAAATTTGATTCCTTACTGCGAGAGGAAGGAAGCGTATACTGGTTAAAACTTCGATCAATTTCAAGGAAAAAACTTCTTATAGAATTTTGCAAATTTGTATGCATTGATTTAGAAAATATAAGTAATAATAAATTGTTAGAATATATATATAATATTCATCCAGATGTGGAGTTAATAGATGAATTTATAAAGAAAAAATATCAAGAGGAAAGATCATCTAGAAAAGAAGTTGAGCCTTTTTTAGTTTCAGAGCTCTATAAAATGGGGGCCTTAGATTGGGGAGGACTATATCAAAATAACTTAGAAAAAACAATAGTGAATAATTACATAAAAAAAATAAAAAGCTATGATGTACTTAATGAGAAAATTGAAAACGAAATACATGAAAGTTTAAAAGGTTATGTTAGATCCTCTTGGTATAACCATTGGACTTCAATACTGATAGAAGATATTTTTAAAGATCATTGTAGAGTCATACCTACCATTGGACTTATAAAGAAAGTAGATTTTTTTATTGATAATATCCCATTTGATTTGAAAGTGACCTATTTTCCTGAAGGATTTATGTCTGAAATTAGGAAAAACAAAGGCTGGCCCACTGAAGTACAAGTATTAAAAAGATTTGCAAAAGAACTAAATATAAATTACAACCAAAAACAAAAAGAACGAGATATATTCAATGAATTAATAATTAGAATAGAAGAATCTCAGAAACCTGAAGCCGTTAATTTTATAAAGGAATTCAAACAAACAAGATGGCAAATAATCGAAGAGGTTATTGAACATCCACATAATTTAATTAAATGGCTGTATGAAAAACAAGGAGAGCGTAGATTTGATGCGGCAAATCGTTTATTTTTAGTACTTGTTGATAAGACAAATCTAGAGGATAGTTGGAAAATGAAACGAAACATAGATTTACTTAAAGATAGAATAAATGAATATTTAGATAAATTTAATGTTCAAAACATTAATGAATTAAAGATAGATTTTGATTGGATTGATGACAAAAAATATACAACGCTTTCTGATATCCTGTTTATTATTAAAGAATGATTTCTTAGACAAATATATCTTTACTAATCAAATATTTAATATAATTACACAAAGAGCCCTCGTTGGAGGGCTCTTCGCTCTTAAATGGTTGTACTGTTCACTTAGAATTCCGGATGGTCGCCCTTTTGGATCATCCCGTTCAAGAGGATTTCGAGCGCCATGGTGTGCACACATACGCCGCGCGTCTGGAAAAAGCTGCAATCACAATCCCACTTGCCATCCACATAATGCACCACGTGGTCGTTATTATCCCCTTTGATGGTGGCTTGGAAATTGTTGAGCGTAAAGCGCTCCTTTTCTTGGGCGTATCGTTTAGCTTTTTCAATCTTACCGATCATTCCACTGTCCATGTTGTTCTATACTCCGTTTCTATGGATATTTAAACAAAAACACACGCGTAACTTACGGCGTGTGCCCCGCATACCAATCCGCTGCGCCTGGCTTGCGCGGATCATCTCGTATTAAGCCAACTCCTTCATGGTGCTTTAATTATATCTTATTCCGCTGTTAATTCAACCCCAAATTTGCTTTTTCTCATTCTGTTTGGATGAATGCTCTACCAAACTCTCCAAGAAACGCTTCTCAAAAATCAGCCCATCCTCACCACCGACGTAATAGCGCGGCGAGACGCCCACCTGCTGGTAGCCGGCTTTTTGGTAGAGGGCAATGGCGGCTTGGTTAGAGGCGCGCACCGTCAGGCGGATGGCGGGCATGTGCATAGCCTGTTCGGCAGCTGCGAGCAAACGCTCGCCTAACCCGATGAGACGCCATTCCGGTGCCACCCCAAGAGTGATAATCCAACCGGCACCCTGATTCAGGCGCGTATCGCCTGCTACGAAGGCAATCATTTGGTTGTCATAATCTACCTTTAGGCGCACGATATGGGGAGAGACCAAGACGAACAGCAGTTCCACCAACGGCCAGGCATCCTCGCGGCTAAAAGTGAGCTTTTCGAGCTGGCGTAGCCTCCACAGGTCGCCCAAGCTAGCCGGCGTGATGGGCAGCGTGTTGGCTTGTTCCTGAGCTTGAGCACTCATGCTTGGTCCTCCTGCAGAAGGGTGGCGAGCTGCTCCCATTCCGTGAGCAGCGGTTCGAGCTTGGCATGCAGATGATTATACTGAGCAGCTAACTCAGCGGCTTTCCTGCCATCGGCTGGCGGGTTAGCTAATTTGGTTTCCAGCAGTGCTTTTTCGCTCTCGAGGGCATGAATACGCGCTTCAAGCGCGGCGAGTTTCTTTTCCAGTTGCTGACGGCGGTTGCGGCTGAGCGTTTCTGGTTTTGATCGGCTTCCAACTTGTTTGGGCTGTTTCGCTCTCGTTTGCGTGCCAAGCCCTGGAGCGGATGCGGTGATTTTTGCCTGACGATATTCAGAGTAGCTGCCGGTAAATACGCGCAGTGCTTCCTCTTGCGGCATTACCTCCCAGATTTGCGTAGCTAAAGCGTCAATCAGATAACGGTCATGCGAAACAAGCAGAATGGTGCCGGGGTACTCAGCGAGCACCTGTTGCAGTACCTCCTGGGTGGTCAGGTCCAAGTGATTGGTAGGCTCATCCAGCAGCAGTAGATTGGCATCGGAGAGAGCTAACTTTGCCAAAGCCAGCCTGCCGCGCTCGCCTCCAGAGAGGGTCTCTACGCGTTCAAAGACCTCATCACCCGTAAAGCCGTATTTAGCTAAGTAGTTGCGCACCTCTGCAGGCAGCATAGCCGGTGCCACGCTATTGATTTCTTCGATGAGTGTGTTGGCAGGGGAGAGATCCTCGTGCGCTTGAGCGAAGTAGCCTACCTTAAGGCTGGCGCCCAGCTCCAACCGACCGGCGAAGGGTGGAATCTGTCCTAAAATGGTCTTGAGGAAAGTGGTCTTGCCAGCGCCGTTAGGTCCGATGATTGCCACGCACTCCCCGCGCTTGAGCACCAGATCCGGTGCACTGAAAAGCGGCTTGCCTTCATCGGCATAGCCTACTTGCAGGCTATAGGTGCGCAAAACGAGCTCACCGGAGCGGCCGGCAATGGCTAAGCGCAAGTGCATCGGGCGGAGATTAGCCGTAGGGGCGCTGAGGCGCGAGTCTGCGAGCAGGCGCTGCAACCGGCGCTGCCTTCCAACAGCTTGAGCGTTATTTTGTGTGCCTAAGTTTTGGCGAATGTATTCTTCTTGCTTACGAATGTACTCAACTTGCGCTTCGTATTCAGCCAGGCGGCGCGCGTAACGCTCCTGACGCTGACCCAGGTAAGCGGTGTAATTGCCGCGGTATATCTCCAGCGCCGGGGTCATTTCCCAGATTTGCCTGGCGGTCTGATCCAGAAAATAGCGGTCATGGGAGACAATCAGGACCGAGCCGCTCCAATCCTGGAGGAGGGCTTCCAGCCACTCTACCGCGCTGATATCGAGGTGATTGGTGGGTTCATCCAAAAGGAGCAGGTCTGGGCTTTCGAGAAGCAGGCGGGCTAACATGGCGCGCGTGCGCTGCCCGCCCGAGAGCTGTGCCAGCGGACGCACGTAATCGCTAACCGCGAAGCCTAAGCCGGCAAGCGTTTGCTTGATGCGCGTAGGGTAAGTGTAGCCGCCGGCTTGCTCAAAGCGGGAGAGCACAGATCCGTATTGCTCCACGAGCTTGGTGTCAGCCTCATGGGACTGCATGGCTTGCTCGAACGCTTTGAGCTGCTCAGCTTGCGCGAGCAGAGGTTCGAAGGCTTGCAGGCAATACTCCCACAGCGTGCCGCCGCTGATTTGGGTTGCTTCTTGCGGCAGGTAACCTAAGCGCAAACCGTGGGCGCGGTGCACGCTGCCGCTACTGGGCTCTTCGAGCCCTGCCAGGATGCGAAGAAGAGTGGTCTTGCCGATGCCGTTAGGCCCGACGATGGCAATGCGAGCCCGCTCTGGGATAGAGAAGGCAAGCCCGGCGAAGATATCATTTGCGCCAAAAGATTTGCTCAGGTTGGTGGCGGTCAGAAGCGGCATACTATGAGTATATCAGCAGAAGCACAGAATACTTTGATTGTTTATGTAAAAAAACAAGGGCTAAGCTAAGATGGTAAAATTACCTTTATGAAATTGAAAAAATGGCATATCTGGTTAGGGTTTGCAATTAGTGCAGTCTTCCTCTATTTAGCCTTCCGCGAGGTTGATTTTTCTCAGGTATGGTCCTATCTAACCCACGCGCAGTGGAGCTGGGTGCTTTTGGGGTTGGTGTTCTACTTCATTGGGGTGTGGCTGCGCGCTTTCCGTTGGCAGATCTTGCTCAACCCCTTGAAAAAGCTCTCTATCCCGCGCCTGTTTCAGGTAGTCGCCATAGGCTACATGGGCAACAACGTTTATCCCGCGCGTGCCGGCGAACTGCTGCGGGCAGTGCTACTCAAGCAAAAAGACCAGATCTCGATTTCGGCGAGCTTAGCTACAATTGTGGTGGAGCGCTTGTTCGATGCGCTGGTGATTATGGGTTTGGTGCTATTGAACCTTTCGCAACTGACGGCGCTGCCCTCCGCCCAGAGTTACGTCGGCGCCATCCGTGCCGTAGCCACCTGGGGGGCGGTGATTTTCTTGGCTCTGTTTGCGCTCTTCCTAGCTCTCGTGCTCTTCCCCAAGCCGACCCAAAAAGCCTTGGATTGGGTCATCAACCATCTCGTCATCGCTCGCTTGCGCAAAGGCATCTCCGACTTTATCACTCGTTTTATTGAAGGGCTCTCCAGCTTGCGCTCTGCTGGTGAGACGCTCAAGGTGCTGCTGTTTTCGATTGCCATCTGGACTTGCGAAACGGGGCTCTATTGGGGCGTGATGAAAGCCATGGGCATCCAGCTCAGCTTTATGAGCTTGATGCTGATCAATGGCGTGGTCAACCTGGTGCTGCTGATACCGGCGGCGCCGGGAGGTTTGGGCACCTTCGATGCAGCCGGCAAAGCCATGCTGCAAGTCTTTGGGGTTGGCTCGGAATTGGCGCTAGGATACACGCTTTTGCTGCGGGTGGCGCTGTGGGTGCCGATCACGGTGCTGGGTGCCGTTTTCTTTGTACGCGAGGGCTTCTCGCTCACGACTGATGTCGCTAAATTACAAACGGAGTATGCGGATGGCTCGCATGAACCGCAAATTTAATTAAGAAAGTAGAAGCCAATAAAGGAGCAACTATGTCAGACCAAAATTATCAAGAAATCGCAGAGATTAATCAGAATGCCAAAAGTATTCACCGTTGGGTCAGATTTTTCGGGATTATGTACGTTGTGTCTCTTGTGGCGGTAATCTTCGTTGTTATTGCAAACGTCGCCTTAGTCGGAGCATTGCTGCCATAATCGATAAGAATACACTTGCTTTTTGGTTAGAATAATTTAATCTGGAGAATGGAATTAGGGTAATGGAAACGAGCAAACGCATCGCGATTGTAGGCGCTGGCATCGGCGGGATGAGCGCGGCTTATGACCTGATCAACGCAGGCAAAAATGTGGTCATCTACGAAGCGTCAGATCACCCTGGCGGCTTAGCCACGGGCTTCAAAGAACCGCATTGGGATTGGTCTGTGGAGCGCTATTACCACCATTGGTTCACCTCTGATAAATACATGCTCGGCTTGATTGATGAATTGGGCTGGTCAGACCAGGTAATTTTCCCTAAACCCGTCAGCGTTATGTATTACAAGGGCAAGTTTTACCCATTCGATTCCATTCCAGCGGCGATAATGTACCCCGGCTTGGGCTGGGGCATCAATAAAATCCGTTTTGGGTTTGTGGGGCTTTACTTGCGCCTGACGAATAACTGGCGTGAGCTGGAAAAAACCACCACCGACGCCTGGATGCGCGCTAAAGCCGGAAACCAGGTCTATGAAGCGATGTGGGAGCCAATGATGGTAGGCAAGTTTGGCGAGCGCTATGCCAAAGAGGTTAACATGGCTTGGATGTGGGCGCGCTTGCATTCGCGCAGCACGCGTCTGGGCACATTCACGGGTGGCTTCCAGGCTTTTGCCGATAAATTCGCTGTTGAGCTGCAACGCCGCGGGGTAGAAATCTATTACCAGAGCGCGGTGCAAAGCATCATTCGGCAGGAAGATGGCAAATTGCAGGTCCAGCTCAAGGACCAAACGCCACAACTGTATGACCAAGTGTTGGTGACACTTTCGCCAGGGATGATGGCAAAGCTGACCCCGGATTTGCCGAAGGATTACCTCAATGGATTGCTGAGCCTCAAAAATATGGGCGCGGTGGTGATGACGCTTTC
>DICP01000054.1:1914-6992 GCA_002417685.1 Candidatus Mesolinea sp. UBA5823 | reverse complement strand
GAGCACACCAACTTCCTTAAACCGGAATACTTTGGCGGGGATCACATCCTTTATATTGGAGATTACCTTGAGGTGGATCATCCCAACTTCCAAAAGAGCGATGAACAACTGCTGGCTGAGTTTCTGCCACACCTTACCAAAATCAACCCGCAATTCAGCCCGGACTGGGTCAAAAAGGTGTGGGTCAGTAAGACCCCCTATGCCCAGCCCATTCCGCTGGTGAATCATTCCAAGAATATCCCTGCCATTAAGACCCCTGTGCCCGGGGTTTACTTTGCCAGCATGAGCCAGGTATACCCCTGGGACAGGGGCACAAATTTTGCGGTGGAAATTGGGCGCCGTGCTGCGCGTATGATGCTCGAGGAATAAAAATCACTCAGCGCATAGGTTATTTTCTCACCTAATCTTGATTCCTAATTGGGGTTTACTATCTAGAAATGGGGCTAAGCTTGGTTCCTCAGCTCCATTTGTAATGATACATAGATAACGGCTGTCACCGGTTAAAATCAAATGGATATACCTATATATGGGGGGTTTAACAGGTGTGCATTCTGCTAATTAGGCTGAGAATAAAGTGAAATTAAGAATAAATTAATAGGATTAACAAAAGTTTAGCTTTTTAAGGTTTTTGAATCTTAAAGAAACCACAAATTTTAAGCAACAGCCCAGCTGTTTTTATTGTTTCTGAGTTGAGTCGGTGTTAGAATTTATGCACCGTTTTCAATCTAGACATTCGATCGCATTTCACCAGCGGATCGAAAGCGATAAATTACCTTCGATGCGCTCTATTAAATATTAATTTTATTTGGACAACTCTCCCCCTTATAGGCGCGGGGAATTAAGGAGAAGGCATAATGAACGCTCAACAGGCATGGCAGGCTACCCTCGGACAATTGCAGATGGAACTTTCGCGTGCAGCTTATGATACCTGGGTGAAAAACACACAGTTGATCGCTTACGATCCACAAACTGCCACCTTTACCTTAGGAACTGCCAATGCTTATGCCTGTGATTGGCTGGAAAGCCGCCTGAAGTCTACACTGATCAACAAACTTAGTGGCATGATGGCTAGACCCGTTGAAGTTTGCTTCAAAGTATGGGCTGCCCCCTCTGCCCAGCAGGAAGAGGAGCAAGTCATTACTCAGAAAATCTCCCAGCCTGTTGAGACAAACAGCTTCGAGACGCATCTCGCGGCTAAATACCGCTTTGATAATTTCGTTGTGGGCCCGAATAACCGTTTGGCTCATGCTGCCAGCTTGGCTGTGGCGGAGCAACCTGCCCGAGCTTATAACCCGCTGTTCCTCTATGGTGGTGTTGGGCTGGGTAAGACGCACATCTTGCACGCTATTGGCAATGCAGTTTTGCCGCGTGGGCTGCAGGTGCTGTACGTTTCCTCAGAAGAGTTCACCAACGACTTGGTCAACGCTATCCGCACCAAGACAACCGCCGCTTTCCGGGAGAAATACCGTCAGGTGGATGTACTGCTCATCGATGACATTCAGTTCATCTCTGGAAAAGATTCCACCCAAGAAGAGTTTTTCCACACCTTCAACACCTTGCACGGACAGGATAAGCAAATCGTGATGACCTCCGACCGCGCACCCAAATCGATGAGCACCTTAGAAGAGCGACTGCGTTCACGTTTCGAGTGGGGATTGACGGTAGATATCCAGCCGCCAGATTACGAAACCCGTTTAGCTATTTTGCGCACCAAAGCCGAAAAGGGTCACCGCGATGTGCCCGCAGATGTGATCGAAATGATTGCCCGCGAGATCCAAAGCAACATCCGTGAATTGGAAGGCGCTTGGAACCGCGTTCTGGCTTATGCTGAACTAACCGGAGAAAAGCTCACACTGCAGATGGCAAATAATGCTTTAGCCGACTTCTTCCCACAGCATCCAGATGTTGCCCCCGAGGATGTCATTACAGCTGTCTCACGGTTTTTTGGCGTGACCCCCGAGAGAATGCTCAGCAAAGACCGCTCTAAAGATATTGCCTTGCCACGTCAAATTGCTATGTATCTCCTGCGCGAGCAGGCGGGTATATCCCTGCCAAAGATCGGTCAGGAATTAGGCGGGCGCGATCACACCACTGTGATTTATGCCTGCGATAAAGTCGCCAACATGATGGACCGGGATGAGCGCCTCCGCCGGCAGGTTTTACAACTGAGCGAACAAATCTTCGGCTAAAGCCTCTACTCTGTTGTATTCTCCAGAGCGTCAAAGAGCGTATCACTAAGCGGCTCCAACTCGCCCCAGTTATCGCCAATCCGCGCTTCGGTGACCAAAGGCACATCTAACTGCATAGTGTGCTCCATCACCTCTCTGGCAACCCGGACGGTAATCTCCAGCTCATCTTTAGGCACCTCGAAAATCAGTTCATCGTGAATCTGCAAAAGCATATCTCCATGCAGGTTGGCTTGCTTAAAAGCTGGCGGAAGTTGGATCATAGCTAACTTGATAATATCCGCAGCCGTGCCTTGAATAGGTGCGTTGATCGCCTCACGCTCTTCCCGTTGGCGCAGCGCGTTATTGGTGCCTTTCTGTAAGTTGGGGAAGTAGCGCCGGCGGCCTAAAAGCGTCTCCACAAAACCTTGCTTGGCGGCTAATTGTTTGGTCTGGTCGAGCCATTGGCGCACCTTGGGAAAGGTTTCGAAGTATGTCTTGACGAAGTTCTCGGCTTCTGCTAAGGTGAGGTCTGTAGAAAGGGTGAGGCCATAAGGGGTCATGCCATAAATCAGACCAAAGTTAATCGCCTTAGCGTGCCGGCGTTCCCTTTTATCGACTTGGTCTAAGGGAATGCGGTAAATCGCGGCAGCTGTGGCAGCATGAATATCCTGACCCTTGCGGAAAGCTTCGATCATAGCTTCATCTTGTGAGATATGTGCGACAATACGCAGCTCAATCTGAGAATAGTCCACCGAGAGTAGTTTGTGCCCTGGCGCCGCGATGAAACCCTGGCGCACGCGGTTTCCTAGCTCTGTGCGGGTGGGGATATTTTGCAAATTCGGATCTTGAGAGGCAATCCGACCGGTCACCGTGCCGGTCTGGTTAAAGGAAGTATGCACGCGCCCCGTCTTCGGGTTAATTTGCTGCGGAAGGGCGTCCACGTAAGTGGATTTCAACTTCGTTAGCTCGCGGTAATCCAAGATCTCGCCAATGATGGGGTGCTGCCCGCGCATAGCTTCCAGCACACCTGCCGCTGTAGAAAGCTTGCCGCTGCTGGTGCGGCGGGAGCGGTCGGGTGGTTCTAAGCCCAAGCGTTTGAAGAGCACATCAGAAAGCTGCTGAGGAGAATTGATGTTGAAGCGCTCACCCACGTGGTCGTATATTTTGTCTTCAAGGAGCTCCAATTGTTGTTGCAGCTCCTTGGAGAATGCCTCGAAAAAGTCCTTATCCAGTAAGATGCCTTTTTCTTCCATCATAGCCAATACTGGGATTAATTTGACTTCCACATTTGCGTTCAATTGGCTGGCGTTCCTGTCTTCTAATTCCTTTTCTAAAGGTTCCACTAAGCGCAGCGTCATCACAGCGTCGCCTGCCGCATAAGGAGCAGCTTTTTCAATCTTCACTTCTGCCATGTTAATTTGCTTTTTCCCTTTGCCAATCAGCTCTTCGATGTGGGTCATTTCCAAGCCTAAGCGCTGCCAAGCCAAGGTCTTGAGCCCCAAACTGTGCGAATCGGGGTTGATCAGCCATTCGGCGATCATCGTATCAAATGTGATGGGGTGTAGATCAAAGCCGGCACCGTGCAAGCAAATCAGGTCGTATTTGCTGTTGTGCCCCACTTTGCCAATTTCTGCGTTCTCAAGGAGGGGCTTGAGCGCTTCCCGCACGGTCTCTAAAGGCAGTTGCTTGCCCGTTTTATGCCCAACCGGCAAGTAATAACCTACCTGAGGGTCACCGGCTAAGGAGATGCCAACTAAATCAGCTTGTGTAGGGATGACGCTGGTTGTTTCCGTGTCGAATGCGATACGTTTGCAGGCAGAGAGCGCATCCAGGCAAGCTTGCAGTTTTTCTTTACTATCCACAGTGATTGTTTTGAATTCTTCCTTGCCCATTTGGTCCTCATCTGATTGCCTTTCAGCAAAAAGCACTTCTTGCCTGGCATTGGAAAGGCTAGGCTGCAGCTTTTTTTCGATGGTATGCAAGCGCTGAGTGAGCGTGCGGAATTCCAATTTATGGAAGAGGTCTTCGACAGCTTCGGGGTTAAAGCGCGAGAGTTCTGCTTGAGCAAGGTCCAGTTTGACGTTTAGATCGGTGCGAATTCGCGCCAAGTCTCGGCTAAGATAAGCGGAATCCCTACCTGCGCGAAGCAATTCTGTCGTGCGCCCGCCAATTTCATCTAAGTGAGCATAGATTTCATCTAAGTTAGAGTATTGCTCCAGTAATTTGATTGCAGTTTTCTCGCCAATGCCTTTGACGCCTGGGATATTGTCGGAAGGGTCGCCCACCAGAGCTTTATAGTCAACCACTTGTTCGGGGTAAACACCTAATTTTCTTTTTACGTCTTCCGGAAAATATTCTTCAGTAGTGTTCGTGCGGCTGTTTGGCAGTGAGACAACGATGCGATTGGTTACCAGTTGCAGCAAATCACGGTCCCCCGTAATGATTTTGACGCCCAAACCTTCTTTTTCTGCAGCCCACTTTGCTAAGCTGCCGATGACATCATCTGCTTCGTAGTTTTCCACCTCAATACGCGGGATATTGAAAGCATCAATCATCTCACGGATGCGCTCGATTTGTCCGCGCAAGTCCTCAGGCATCTTCGCGCGCGTAGCTTTATATTCAGGATAGAGGTCGTGCCGAAATGTTCTACCGGTATCAAAAGATACAGCCAAGTAGTCAGGCTGTTCCTGTTCAAGAATGTGCAGCAGGGTGTTGGCAAAGCCGTAGACCCCGGCGGTAGGCTCGCCATGGCTGGTTGCCCAACGGGCGGTGCCCCCAGAGGTTAGCGCAAAGTAAGCCCGGTAAGCTAAGGCATGACCGTCGATAAGATAGAGAATTTTAGGCATGGTAACCTCGATTTATAGATGCATAGATCTGCTACAAAGATAATCAAAAAACTTGATACCAGAA
>DICP01000054.1:0-1885 GCA_002417685.1 Candidatus Mesolinea sp. UBA5823 | reverse complement strand
CTGCCTCAGGCTGGAAAAGCTCATCCTGCCAGGAGCCACTACCCGCAGTCACGGCTTGACGCAAACGCAGCCCGGAAAGATCTGGTATGCCTGGTTGAGGATTTTCGATGATTTTGAGCTGCTGCAGAAGCTGCCGGCAGGCTTGCTCGGCAGTGCTCAAGCTGGTTTCTAGTGGAAAGACTAGCAGGCAAAAAGTATCAGCGTCCACTTTTTGGGTCAGGACTAAAACTGGCTCCCGCTCCGTTTGTTCAAAAGGCAGGAGGTGAAACTCTGGGGTAGAGAGCTGGCTATCTGTGCCAGCCTGAACCATTGGCAGATATTCCGTTGGGTCAAAAGTAACCCCTGGGCGACTGCTGCTAAAAAGCTGCCCATCCTTGAGCAGCATAGCAGCGACTGCGGGGCTATTTTGGATTGTTTTGGTCAGGATGGCTTCCAAATCTATGGACACAATCAACTTGTCCCTGGAACAAACAGGGCATCTCCTTTCATTTTAGTTTAACATTTCTTAGAAGGGGCTGCAAGCAAGTGACTGAGGGTGTTGAAAAACAAGTTTCGAATTGACCCAAGCGAGGAAATGTGATTCAATAGGAAGCAATATGGTAAGTGAGGTAAACGAGATGGAGACTGTACGCTTTATTGAAAGAGGAGCCCAATCTTTTTACGGAGACTACCTATACGATTTGATCGTACCAGCAGATCATTTTCTCCGGAAGCTGAATGCGATTATCGCATGGGAGCGGTTTACCCGCAAGCTGATCCGTCTGTATAAAGGGGAAGGTGTAGTTGGGCGGCCGCCTTTTGACCCAGCCTTGCTGCTCAAAGTGGAGCTGATTGCTTACCTTTACAATCTTTCAGAACGCCAAGTTGAAGTCTATATCAACGAAAACTTACCAGCCAAGTACTTTGTAGGGTTAGCGGTTGACCAGAAAGCGCCGGATCACTCCACCCTGACGGTGTTTCGAGAACGGCTGATACAAAGGAAGAAGCTAAAAGTGTTCGAAGAGATGTTAGCTGAGATTGTGCACATTGCCTTAGAAAGTGGGGTGCAATTTGGGTCGATACAAATTGTGGACAGCGTGCACAGCATTGCCAATGTAAATACAGCTAAAGATAAGAAGCGTGAGGAACAAGGGAAAGGACCGCATGACCCGGATGCGCGCTGGGGGGTGAAGCACACCCGCAAGGTGAAGACGCCCGAAGGGAAAGAGGTTGAACAAACCGAATACTTCTTTGGGTACAAAGCCCACGTCAGCCTCAATGCCGAATCAGGGCTCATTACCAGTTTAGAGGTTACCTCTGGGGAGGCTTGGGACGGGCATCATTTTTGTTCATTGGTTGCCCATGACCAGCAACAAAAACTACCTATAGATACCTATGCGGCCGACAAAGGCTATGACGACGGCAACAATCATTTTTACTTGGAATTGAAAGGTTTGCATTCAGCCATACACTTGAAAGACAACCGTTTAGGGAAAAAAGATGACCACAAAGAAATCTGGGTAGAGTTAGTCAAGACGCCCCAATATCAGCAAGGTTTGAAGGAGAGGTACAAGATCGAACGCAAATTTGGCGAAGGTAAACAGAGCCATGGACTAGGGCGTTGTCGTTATGTTGGCAAGACCAAGTTTGCTATTCAGGCTTTCTTTACAGCTATCGTTCTCAACTTGAAGCGTATGGTGAAGCTGCTTACGGGGGTTGGGTTTAAGACGCCGGTTGCAGCCACAGCTTAGCCAAGGGTGAATTGTCGATAGGAGGTAAAAAAGGAGAAAAAAGTAGGAAAAAGGCTAATTCTGAGCGAGTTTTAAGCCTGCGTTACCTTGAACCTTTAGAAAAATCCTGGTTTTGCACAAGAATTACCAAGATCGCTATCTATTTCAACACCCTC
>DICP01000022.1:8305-9379 GCA_002417685.1 Candidatus Mesolinea sp. UBA5823 | reverse complement strand
AAAGCCGGCACCTGGGTCAATTATGCTCCCGTTGGCCAAAGCGGCCTCATCTTAAAGCAAGGGGACATCATTCACATCGGTTCACTCACTTTCCGTTTTGGCAGTGGATCAGGTATCGCCAGTGATGCCAGAGGTAGTCTGACTGAAGATCCAGAAGCCACTCTCGGCACAGATTCGGCTCCCCAGGAAACTGGAACTATTGATTCGGGAAAAGCAAGGTAGTGATGCGTTTATTTTGTGTCTTGACCGTAGCAAGTTTTCATGGAACAACCCTCCTCAAAGCTTGCTTGTCCTCAACAGAGATATATGTTAAAATACGGCGAAATGGAGGGATGGCCGAGCGGACTAAGGCGCCTGTCTTGAAAACAGGTATGGGGAAACCCATCGTGGGTTCGAATCCCACTCCTTCCGTTCGGAACAGCCAAATACCTGGGGAGGTGCCAGAGTGGACGAATGGGGCCGCCTGCTAAGTGGTTGTTGGAGTAAAATCCAACCGAGGGTTCGAATCCCTCCCTCCCCGCTCTTTTAACGATAGCACCTCAGTTGGTGCTTTCGTGTTTTAACATAGGATATGTTGGAAATGTACGTGTATTTTTACCCACAACGAAGAATGAACTATTCTGAATGCTTGATATCCTTGGCAAATTGACTCAATTTCAACCATGATGAACCCAAACAAATACTCTATAATTTTTAAGAAGGCATATTCAAACAGGAGGGCAGCATGACAAAAGAACACCTGCTGGCAATCGATAACGGCACGCAATCAGTACGCGCAATGGTTTTTGACCTGCAAGGGAACATGATCGCCAAAAGCCAAGTGATGATCGACCCGCCTTATCGATCCCCTCAGCCGGGTTGGGCTGAGCTAGACCCCTTGGTGTTTTGGAATTCGGTTTGTCTTGCTTGCCAGAACCTCTGGGAAATGCCAGGTGTGGAGAAAGAGAAGCTCGCCGGCGTAGCTTTAACCACCCAACGTGGCACAGTCATCAACGTGGATAAGTATGGTAATCCTTTGCGACCGGCAATTCTCTGGCTAGACCAGCGGCGCACACCAGGGCTCAAACCCGTCGG
>DICP01000022.1:1787-8270 GCA_002417685.1 Candidatus Mesolinea sp. UBA5823 | reverse complement strand
CAAGCGGAAGCTGAAGCCAATTGGCTAAATACTTACCAAAACGAACTCTGGAATGCTACGCACAAATTTCTTTTTCTTTCTGGTTATCTCACCCATAAATTGACAGGCCGCTTTGTCGACTCAATCGGCTGCCAGGTGGGTTACATGCCTTTCGATTATAAACATTTGCGCTGGTCTTCCCCTTCCGATTGGAAATGGCAGGCTTTGCCGGTTAGGCCAGAGATGCTGCCCGAGCTCGTCCCGCCAGCCGGGGTTTTAGGTGAAATCACACCAGAGGCAGCTGCAGCGACCGGAATTCCTGCCGGCTTGCCGCTCATCGCCGCAGCTGGCGATAAAGCTTGCGAAGTGATCGGCTCAGGCTGCTTAGAACCCAACATCGCTTGCCTATCTTTTGGCACGACCGCAACTATTAACACAACCCATAAGAAATACATTGAAGTTATTCCACTCATCCCGCCTTATCCTTCGGCTATTCCCGGGCGCTATTCACTGGAGGTGCAGATTTTTCGCGGCTATTGGATGGTCTCCTGGTTCAAGCAGGAGTTTGGTATGGATGAAGCCCGTTTAGCCGCGCAGTTGGGTAAGAAAGCTGAAGAATTATTAGATGAAATGATTAACGCCGTACCAGCCGGCTCGCTAGGGCTGATGCTGCTGCCTTATTGGGCACCTGGGCTCAAAATTCCTGGCCCAGAAGCCAAAGGCGCCATAATCGGCTTTGGAGACGTGCATACCCGGGCGCACTTGTATCGCAGTTTGCTCGAGGGATTATCCTACGGATTGCTCGAAGGCGCTGATCGCATCAGCAAGCGCTCTCACACCTCGATTGACCAAATCCGTGTGACCGGCGGCGGCGCGGTGAGCAACCCCGCTGTGCAGCTTACCGCCGATATCTTCGGCTTGCCAGCAACTCGGCCCCACGTGACCGAAACAAGCGGGTTGGGCGCAGCCATCGACGCTGCTGTCGGGCTCGGCTTGCACCCCGATTTCGAATCTGCGATTTCCACGATGACTCGCGCTGGCGAGAGTTTTGAGCCTAACCCCGCGAATCACCAAATCTATAACGAACTATACCAACGGGTCTATCTGAAAATGTACAGCCAGCTCAAGCCGCTTTACGAAGAAATTCGGGATATTACGGGTTACCCACCCAAGTTATAGTTGCTAAATTCCAATTGATCATATTTAAGCCCGCTAACGGTTATAATCATTCTTAAGACCCACTTGGAAGAGAGACTGCATGATTCACTACCTCACCACAGAACAAGAAGCCCAGATTGAAAGCTGGCTTAGTCAGCTTACCTTAGACGAAAAAATAAAGCTGCTTTCCGGCGCGGATACTTGGTCAACTCAAGCGATTCCACGTTTAGGTATTCCAGAGGTGATTATGACCGATGGTCCCCACGGAGTACGCGCAGACCGTGCCAGCGCCAAGCGGCTTTTTGGCCTCTCCACTGCTTTTCCAACTGGCATAGGCATTGCTGCTACTTGGGATCGCGAGCTGGTGCATGAATTGGGGGCTGCACTAGCAGAAGAATCGCGCGCGTTGGGGTGTGATGTCCTTCTGGGACCATGTGTAAACATTTTACGTGCTCCATTGGGTGGACGTAACTTCGAGACCTACTCGGAAGATCCTTTTTTGGCAGGTGAGATCGGGGTCAACTGGGTGCTTGGTTTGCAAGGCAAAGGGGTGGGGGCTTCACTCAAGCACTACGCTGGTAATGATCAGGAATATGAGCGCATGCGCATTAATATCGTGGTTAGTGAGCGTGCTTTGCGGGAAATTTACCTCGCGCCTTTCGAAAAAATCGTACGGCATGCCCAACCCTGGACGGTGATGGCTGCCTACCCTCGGGTAAATGGATTTTTTGCCACTGAGAATCCTTACTTGCTGCGGGAATTGCTTAAACAAGAATGGGGGTTCGAAGGAGCAGTCATCTCAGATTGGGTTGCTATGCACTCTACGGCCCCTTCACTTAATGCTGGCTGCGATTTGGAGATGCCGGGACCTGCCAAATATCGCGGTGGTTTGTTGAAAGAATCTGTGCAATATTGGCAAGTTTCAGAAGAGGCTTTAGATGACGCCGTGCGGCGTGTTCTACGCTTAATCGAACGCTGTATGCCCGGAAAGGTTCCCGCAAATCCTCATTTAGCCAGCCCAGTAGCCCACCGCCAGCTTGCCCGCGAAATTGCTTCTGAATCGATTACCCTGCTCAAAAACGAAGGCAACCTGCTACCGATCCAAGATTCCGTGCGTAAAATTGCCGTGATCGGGCTAAACGCGATGCTCACCGTAACTGGAGGGGGCAGCTCGCGCGTTTTAGGTTCGGAATGGATTACCCCACTGCAAGGCTTGCGAGAAGCGCTCGACAACCGAGCTGAGATCATTTATGAGCCCGGGGATGATAACCGCGTGACTGGACAACCAGTCGAAGCAAGCTACTTTTCTCAGCCTGATGGCAGTCAAGGGCTGCAAGCAAACCTTTACCCCAACCCAGATTTCCAAGGAGAACCGCTGATTATGCACGTGCCGGCTTTGGATGAATGGTGGGGAGGTGCCAGCCCTGCCCCTGGAGCAATCGATGGGCACGCTTTTAGTGCGGTGTGGGAAGGGCAGTATACCGCGGCTGTTAGTGGGCTGACGCCATTTATGTTAGTGGGTAACGGGCATTCCCGATTGTATATTGATGAGAACTTAGTCGTGGAAAACAACAATGGCGATGTCGTTCCAGATTATGGCAACTATGGCCCAGTGATGGTAGGTGGAGCAATCGACCTCGAAAGTGGAAAGACATACAGCCTAAAAATCGAATATTCTTACCAAACGGTGGATGGTTTTGCTTTCTTGCAGCTTTGGCATAAACCGCCATACGTACCAGCTGATGGGCACGCACGCGCTGTTGCAGCTGCTGCTCACGCAGATTTAGCTATCGTGTTTGTGGGCAGCCCCGATGCTTATGAAACTGAAGGGCTAGATCGCCCTTCCATGCGCCTGACCGGCAATCAAGATGAGCTTGTAGTTGAAGTGGCGCAAGCAAACCCAAACACTGTCGTGGTCGTCAATGCAGGCACGCCGGTTGAGATGCCCTGGGTGAACCAAGTGCCTGCAATTCTATGGGTATACTTCCCTGGGCAGGAGGGCGGCCATGCCTTAGCTGATATCCTTACTGGGGCGGTAAACCCTTCTGGTAAGCTGCCTCTCACTCTGCCAGCAAGAATAGAAGATAATCCCACCTTTATAAACTACCCAGGAGACCGTTCAATCCTTTATGGTGAGGACATCTTTATTGGTTATCGCTACTACGACGCCCGAAAGATTGAGCCGCTATTTCCTTTTGGGCACGGGCTTTCCTATACGCAGTTTACCTATAGCGAGCTCAATTGCCCACCAAGCATCCGTCAAGGCGAACCTGTGGAAATCAGTTTTACTATCCGAAACGATGGTAATCGCAGTGGAAGCGAAGTAGCCCAAGTCTATCTGCACGATGTGCAATCGCGTGTGCCACGTCCGCCGCGTGAATTGAAAGGATTCAAGCGCGTCTTTCTGGATCCGGGAGCAGAAGTCCGCTTAACGGTAAAGTTGGATGAGCGTGCTTTTAGCTTTTATGACCAGGACCTGCACCAATGGACTGCTGAGCCGGGATATTTTGAAATCCACGTGGGGAGCTCATCACGTGATATCCGCCTAAGTGCCAGCGTTAAGCTGGAAGCATGAATACGGCTTTCGTAAGCCGAACGCAATTGAATAAAGCTGAGTGAGCTTCAGACTTCTTCTTTAGAGCGAATGAGGATAACTGACTTGCCGCTTGGCTTTTTTAACTCAAAGAATGGCTTTTTGGCGCGCACGAGCTGAGCTAACTGCTTGGCACCATAGGTGCGTGGGTCAAAGCCGGGGTCGATGCGCCGTAAAGCTGTGCCCACTTCCGAAAGGCTTGCCCAGCCGTCATCATCGGTACCGACCATATCGATAGCTTGATTGATATTATTGATTAACGCCAACTCGGCAGGAGTAAGCTTCTCTAATGTTTGCTGCTTTTGCGCAGCTTTGCGCATTTGTGCTTCACGTTCTTCCAGATTTTCGGTGTAGATAAACACATCGCACGCCGAGACGAAAGCTCGCGGTGTGGACTGCTTGCCAATCCCGATGACGAGCTTGCCACTCTCGCGGATACGCGTAGCTAAGCGCGTGTAGTCACTATCACTAGAGACCAAGCAAAACGCATCCACCTGGCCGTTATGTAAGATATCCATGGCGTCGATGATCATGGCTGAATCGGTAGCGTTTTTGCCCACGGTGTATCGGAATTGCTGGATAGGTTGAAAGGCATAGGAGTTGAGAATGTCTTTCCAGGATTTCATGTTAGAGGTTGTCCAGTCGCCATAAATTCGGCGGATGGTCGCATTACCGAAGCGGCCGGACTCTACCACGATCTGCTCAATGAGTGTGGACTGGGCGTTATCACCGTCAATTAAAATTGCAACACGTTTTTCAGTGTTTCCATTATGATTATTTTCAGATGTCATGCTTAAATTATAACCGTTATTATTAAACTGGGAAGTGAGAATAAGCCGCTGTTAGAGCAAAGTGATAATGTCCTAAAATAGCTGAATAGAAACGTCATAGTTAAAATCAGAAACCCCCTTGCCTTGCATAGTGCCTAGACTGCTGTTCAGGCATGGTACCCTACGGGCAGGCTACGCACTCACGAGATCGGCGAGAACTAGTTCTTCTCGATTTAAATAATCTGCGTTCCTTAACTAGAGTTTATCAATCAACCCATGCCGGCGATAGTAATCTTGGTGGTAATCTTCGGCTGGATAAAACTCCTCAAGTGGTACGATGCGCGTTACGATGGGCTTATCGTAAATACCCGAGACTTCCAAAAAAGCAATTACCTGCTCGGCAATTTGCTTCTCCTCTTCGGTAAGGTAAAAGATGCAAGAGCGATATTGTGTGCCGAAGGTAATCCCTTGTGCACAACAAGTGGTCGGATCATGGAAACTAAAGAAGGCTTCGAGCAATTGCTGGTAGCTGAGCTGACCCGATTCATAAACCACGAGTACAGTTTCAACGTGCCCTGTGGTTTCTCGGCAAACGTCTATATAGGTCGGCTTTTTCGTGTTGCCACCGGCATAGCCCACCTCGGTTTCGATGACACCAGGCAAACTTTGCATCTTTGCTTCTAATCCCCAAAAACAGCCCCCCGCTAAATATGCTTTTTTCTCCATGAACGACTTCCTCAATAAAATATTTCCCAGGATAATCTCACTAACTTTTATCTCAGAGGGCAATTGTAATTTTGTTGTTTGCCCTTATTATGAAAAAATATATCACGGTAATCACCCGGCAATTCAAAAATTAAAGGCTAGTAAAAAGTTGTTAACATAAAAACTACCCTTAAGCCAGGTAGTTTTTAGATATTGGAAGATGCAGTGCCAGTTTAGTTCAAGCCGCCGCCATGCGCAGCCCAAACAGCTAACCCAATGATGCCGGCATTATCTCCCAGGGACCCCTGTACAATTTCGATTTTATCCGCAGGCATGACGATCATACGCTTGCGCAGCGTTTCCCGAATGGGATGCAACAATAATTCTCCCGCAGCCGCAACGCCGCCCGTAATAACTACGCGCTTGGGTCCTACCACCAACGCTGCATTTATAACCGCCACACCGATGTAGGAACCCACCTCGTTCCAAATTGAAAGGGCGACCTCATCACCAGCTTCGGCAGCCTTCGCGATTACATGCGCCGTAATTTTATTCAGGTCATAATTGACCATCTCTCCGATGATAGTTTTTTGCCCTTGCACCACAGCCTTCAAACCCATGGCAGCGATCGCTGGACCAGAAGCTAAGGTTTCCACACAACCATAATTTCCACAGCCGCAAATTGGTCCGTGGATATCAATAGTGATGTGGCCTAACTCCCCAGCCGTACCGCCTTGCGTAAGGATTAATTGGTTGTTCATCACCACGCCCCCACCGATGCCTGTACCTATCGCAAAGCACAGCATGCAGTCCACGCCTTTGCCGGCTCCAAAAGCCCACTCTCCATAGGTAATAGCACGGACATCATTGAGGATATAGACAGGTACATGTAAGTACGCTTCTAAAGTCGCTTTGAGCGGAATGTTGATCCAATGCCCAGGGAAGTTGGTGATAAAAATCGTCTCGCCCTTTTCCAAGTCCAAGCGACCAGGCGCACTGACACCGATGCCGCCAATCTGATCCCATTCAAAGCCCGCTTCAGCCACCAGTGATTTGATCAGATCCGCCATGCGTCTGATAACTGCTTCGTGCCCCTCGTATGAAAGCGTCTTCGTATTTTTGGAGGCAATCACCTGCCCGGAGAGTAGATCCACCAACCCGGCTTTGATATTTGTACCGCCGAGATCACAACCGACATAATACTGCGCATCCATCGCACATCCTCCAGGAATTATCCGTATAGGCTCGATTATAACTTGAATTTAGCAGCCTAAACGG
>DICP01000022.1:0-1721 GCA_002417685.1 Candidatus Mesolinea sp. UBA5823 | reverse complement strand
TTCTTTATCTTCGGCTAACAACATCACATGAGGGGAATCGGGCATATAGATAAGCTCTTTTTCAAAGGATCTCACTGCATCGATAATAATTTTGCCGCTCTCTGGATGGATACTCGCGTCTTTACCTCCCATAAAAACCAATAGCGGTTGGGTGATATTCTCCAGTTCTTTTTGGACGACATTTTGTAGTTTTGCCACTTGTGCTAGCCCCCTGACTGGATAAACCGTATAGCCTTTCCAAGGTAAGTTGTCTTCAGTTTGGTTTTTTGGGCGGAATTTAACGAAATACTGCATTATGCGGGAAAGACCGATGCCGCGGATTTGTAAAGCTGGCGCAACAGCGATAACGCCATCCACTTGAGGGTAACGGCTGGCAACCAGCAGAGCAAGCAATGCACCCATAGATTCTCCACACACAAACACTTTTGTGCATTTTCCTCTCAACTCCAAGTAGACCCTCTCCGCGGCTGCATACCAATCTAACCAGCTTGTTTTGTTAAGCTCCGCCGGCTGGGTTCCGTGACCCGGTAAAAGAGGTGCCGCAAGGGTATACCCAAAACCTCTTAAGTAATCAGCCAAAAGGCGCACCTCAGCAGTGGTTGCCGTAAAACCATGCAACAACACCACTCCGATATCATTGCCTTCAATAAAGAAAGCATCGCCATCTAAATGGGCGTTTTTCATCAATGGTGCCGAATTGTTCATTGTTGCCTCACCTATATGTTAGAAAAAAACAGCCGCAAAGAGGTAATTTTGCGGCTGTGATGCGTTTAGGCTAACTTACTTTTTTATGCATTATGGTAATACCCAATACTTAAGCGAATCCACGCTGGTTTTAAAATTAACCGTGCCAGCGGACATCGTCACAAAGCCATAGGTACCTGCATTCAGATAAGTTGAGTCGTCAGCTTCACCAACTTTGACGCCATTGATATAGAACTCAAAATGGGATCCATTGGCTAAGACGCCAATGCGGTTAGGTTGGTCTGTTGGGTTGATAACATCGGATTCCGTATACTCCAAAATAGTTTCGGTTCCGTTGGATGAAGTGTAGCGGTTAAATCCCCAGGTACCGTCACAGGTAAGCCCCATGAAATAAAACTGGTTCTGGTTCGTGAGGCGGAATGCTAAGCCCGCGCGATCCTTGCCGTTACAATTAGGCATCGTGAGGGTAGCTTCGAGATAAAAGTTTTGGATTGCCGGGCCAATAGTGTACCAACTATTCCAATACGGGGTTCCTTTGGAATAAATGTTGAGGCGGCCATCATTTACATTGAGGTAAAACCAATCATCCTCATAAGTCCATGTGCCTGAGGGTGTGTCGAACTCCTCCACATTGGTGGGCTCACCTAAGCGGATGGCTGGGTCTTCAGCATTCGGGGTATTTGTGAAGGTTGGTGTAAGCGTAGGGGTTTCCGTCGGGGTGGAGGTTATAGCTTGCGTGGGAACAGGTGGTTGCGTCTCGGTCGGAACAGCAATTGTGTTGGTCGGGGCACTGGTTAAGGTTCCAGAAACTGCGGTTGAAACCAAATCGGCAGTGGGGGTAGGATTAACCGGCATGTTGCAGGCACCCAGCATCAACACGAGAATGAGCAAGTAGAGATATTTTTTCATTCCAAATCCTTTTCTCAGGCGTTTTCAACCGCCATCTTCAGAGATTAGGTTTAGTATAGCACGATTGTAAAAAAGCCAAAACGCAACAATGTAAGAGCAAAGTGATA
>DICP01000023.1:1784-6857 GCA_002417685.1 Candidatus Mesolinea sp. UBA5823 | reverse complement strand
ACATTCCAACTGAGGAGCCTGTAATCCCCTGTACGATCACTTTCGAATCCAATCGAGATGGCAATTGGGAAATTTACCGCATGGCGCCAGATGGCAGCGAAAACATCAATCTCAGCAATAATCCAGCAGATGATACGAAACCGGCTTGGTCACCAGACGGCACCAGGATTGCTTTTGTTTCCAATCGAGCCGCTTCTGAAGAAGGTAGTCAGCAAATATTTGTGATGAATGCAGATGGCAGCGGTGTGCTTCAACTGACTTTTACCTACTGGAGTGATTCGCCCTCCTGGTCGCATGATGGCAGTCAGATTACGTATACAGGTGATAATGATATTTTTGTCATCAATGCAGATGGCAGCGGCGAACCGGTTAACCTGACCAATAGTACAGAAAAGGACGTAAATCCGGTTTGGTCTCCTGACGGCAGCAAGATCGCCTGGTCAACTGGTGAAGATGGGAATTGGAATCTTTTTGTTATGGACCCGGATGGCGGCAATAAAAAACAAATAACGGACAATGGTCAAGTTTTTAGCGCAGTCTGGACGATTGATGGGAGATTGTGGACCAATTGGGGCTGGAAGGACAAGGAGGAATTCTGCCAAAACTGTGTGGTGACTGCTGATGGTATGGAGATCGTTGACGGGGGCGGAAAAGGAACAATTAGTAATTTTGTCCCCTTTGTCACAGCCGATGGTGACCGTGTGGAACTTGCCGCAGTAGATAGCTTTGAAGGAAATCCCGAGATTTATATAATGGGTGATAAATTGCCTGATACCCTGGGGATTGGCATTGGAATTATTAACCTGACCAACAACCCTGCAGACGATATTAATGCCGACTGGCCGCTGAAATGTCTGGCAGGGATTGAGGTGAGCCCGATTGTAAGTGAACCAACAAAACTAGAACCAGAACATGAAGAATTTGTTTTTGGTTACGCCTCTTATGATCCAAATCAAGGTAGCCGCGAGGCGAATTTCCAGATGGCTTGTAATGAACTTGGCATCCAGTGTGTTTATGGCGAAATTCGCGAATTAATTGACCAAGATGTTGATGCGATCATCCAGAATTCAGACAACATGACTGTTCCTGGGTTGCATAATGATATCTTGAATGCAAGGGATGCGGGTATCCCCGTATTTCTTTTGGATGCTGAATCGATCACTCACGGAGCCTATAGCATTACCATTGATCATAGTAAATGGGCGAAAACCAGTTTCGGTTGGCTGCTTGAGAAGATCGGTGGAAGTGGAGAGATCGCCTACTTCGACCTTGATCCATTTAACCGGTACACTGATGTGATCAATGATCTGTTGTTAGAATACCCGGGGATAAAGGTGGTGGAGTTTAGGGATGGAGAATATGATTCTTCAAAGATTAAACCAGAAACCAGTGATTTTGTTTTTGCATATCCTGACCTAAAAGCCATTTGGAGCAGCTACGATAACAATCAAGCTATGTGGGGACTTGAAGGAAATGGGATTCCTTATGACCAATGGCCTGTAATGGTCTGTGAAGCCAATTTAGATGGCCTGCTTCTATGGGAACGTGCAAAACAGGAGTATCCAGATTTTGATTGTTTTGCCGTTGCCAATCCTCCCGGCATTGCTTATGATGCAGTCTATGCTGCCTATTACCTGGTTTCAGGATATGAAATTGACGAGTCTGTCTTGAGTGGGCCTTATGGACAATCTTTGTATGTGGATTTCCCGGAGATTACCAATGATAATTATAAACAAGTGCTCGAGGATATGCAAAAGATGAATTGGCATGAAGTGGATCAATTTATGACCCCTGACGAGATCAGGGAAAAATGGTTTCTTGAGTAATTAATTTGCACGACCATGAAAAATACCGCAATAGTCAGACGAGAGACTATTGCGGTTTGTTATAGATCTCTGATCGCGCCGGTCTCCAGACCGAGCGCGAAAAACGACCGTTAGGTCTCCAAATGTCCGCAAATTAACCCGGATTAAACCCCAGTCCCCGGATCGCGCCGGTCTCCAGAGTGCGTAGCCTACCCGCAGGGTACCGAGCGCGAAATCCAAGCCCCTAAAAAACAGCCCTTTTTACCACTTTATGCCCTAAATTGAGCTAATTTTCGGCTACTCGCCCCAAAAAATGACTTATTTCGAGGCTTTACTCCCACTTTGGGCTGTCCTAAAAGAAATTTAAGGACTTTTGTGACAGCCCCATTTGAATTTAGAAAGTCTTTGCGCGTCACTTGACGGATTAGTTTGGAATTTCCAAATAAAATGCATCTCCTAAAAAGGGTTCATACACCAAAATCAAGTCAGTTTCATCCTGGCCGATAATGAACGGCAGGGTTCCAGAAACCGTTGCTCCACCATAGAATTCCGTGGACTCAAGCAGACCATCAACGCCCGCCACCATAATCTCAGAGTTGTGTGTTACTCCAGACGATCCAATAAGAGATATATTAAACAGATTAAGGCTGCATTGCTCATCTAGCGATTTTTGGCATGTGGCTTGGAGTTCGACCAATACATACTCTTCCCCTTCTTCGGGGGCTGTATTGAACGGGTTTCCGGCCATAATGATTTCATCAGCTGGTCGAGTGGCGCCTAGAATCTTAAAGGCCATATCATCCACAATCACCTCTGAGCCAACGGGTGCCGGATTGCTCCTGGCCGTTCCCAATTTCGGCGCTTCCGTGGCTTCTTCTTGAGTTGGGACTTCCACATCAGTAGGTTCTCCTTCGTCCGGAGGATTAACAACCACATCACCTGAAGATCCGCAGGCTACAACCGAAAACATCAAGACCAATAGAGTAAAACCAAACAGAAATTTCTTTTTCATAATATCCTCCTATAATGATTAGTATCGGAAATCCACGTTAGTAACAATTTTACACCATTTCCACCTAAACCTGGTGAAATGTCAAGGTTAATTTATCATAATTTATTTTGTTTTTAAAACTAATTCTTATTGTTTTTCGTTCTCTGATCGCGCCGGTCTCCTGACCGAGCGCGTAAGACGAGCGTTAGGTCTCCTGACAAAAATACCATATAATTAATTTATGGATCGATTTAAAATTGTAGACGGAGTTTATGTCTATTTTGTCACCTTTACCATCATCGATTGGCTGCCAGTTTTTATCCATCCAGAACCTACCCAAATCCTTATGGATAGCATGCGGTATTGCGTCAGGGAAAAGGGACTGCGAATTAACGCATACGTGATCATGCCAAACCACCTGCATATGATTGTGTTTGACAGGATGTTTGATAACACCCGATTGCAGCAGGCATTGTCAGACTTACGAAAATATACAGGCAGAAGATTGGCGGATTATGTTGACGACAATCTTCCGGAAACGCTGGCTAAGGTGATCCACACAAATGACCTTGCCGACCGTAACCGGCAGATTTGGCAGCCCAGCTGGCATGCGGAGGGTTTGCTCAATGAGCATTTCTGGAAAGAGAAGCTGGACTACATCCATCAGAATCCAGTCAGGAAGGGTTATGTGCAGCTGCCAGAACACTGGCGATATTCCTCCGCGGGATATTGGTTGAAGCATGAAGTTGGGGATGTTCCGGTTGTGCCTATCCAATCGGAAGAAGAGAGCCACGAACAAAGGTGAGCTGGGAGACCTATAGGTCAGTTTTCGCGCGCGGTCGGGAGACCGGCGCGATCAGAGAGACCGGTGCAATCCGAACCGGGAGACCTTACGATCAACCTCCGCGGGCGGTACCCTATGGGTAGGCTACGCACTCAGGAGACCGGCGCGATCCGAACCGGGAGACCTTACGGTCTACCTCCGCGCTCGGTCTGGAGACCTTGCGGTCAACCTCCGCGCACGGTCAGGAGACCGGCGCGATCCAGTTTTACCTCTGTTATTCCCTTATGCTATAATACCCACTAGCTGCCAAATCTGGCGCAAGCCGGTTTGGCACGATTTAATAAAGGAAATACCTAAAGCATGTTCAAAAAAATTAGCAACATTTTCGCGGGAGACTCGCAAAAACGCAGGCTCGATAAGCTGGTCACCGTGGTCGATCAAATCAACGCGGTCGAGCCAACCTTCGAGGCGCTCTCCAATGACGCCCTGCGCGCTAAAACAGACGAATTCCGCCAGCGCCTCAGCCAGGGCGAAACGCTCGATGACCTGCTGCCGGAGGCTTTCGCCGCGGTGCGCGAAGCCAGCAAACGCACGCTCGGCTTGCGCCACTACGATGTGCAGCTTATGTGCGGTATCAACCTGCACCAGGGCAACATCTCCGAGCTGCGCACAGGCGAAGGCAAAACCTTAGCCGCCACATTGCCGCTCTACCTGAACGCGCTCGAGGGCAAAGGCGCGCACCTCGTGACGGTCAACGATTACCTCGCCCGGCGTGACGCGCGCTGGATGGGACCCATCTACGACCTGCTGGGTTTACGCGTGGGCGTGCTGCAAATGTCCACCAGCGCTGATGGCAACCAGGTGGCTTACGTCTATGATCCAAACGAGCACTCCTTGCGCGAGGAGACCAACTTACTGCGCCCAGTGCGCCGCGCGGAAGCCTATCTGGCGGATATTACCTATGGCACCAACTCCGAGTTTGGTTTCGACTATCTGCGCGATAACATCACCATGAGCTGGGAGAGCCGTGTGCAGCGCGGTCATCATTACGCTATCGTCGATGAGGTAGATAACATCCTCATCGATGAAGCCCGCACGCCGTTAATTATCTCCGGTCCTTCGCATGAGGACGCCGAGTATTACATTCGCATGGCGCAGATTGCCAAGGCGCTCAACCCCGAAGACTACGAGGTAGATGAGAAAGACCGCACCGTCAGCCTAACAGAAATCGGCGTGGCGCACGTGGAGGAAATGCTGGGCATGCCGCTCTCGGATCCAGAGCGCCCGGAGGATATCACCCCAGAGCAAGCCCACCTTTTAGGCTTTTTGGAGCAGAGCTTACGCGCGCAATTCCTCTTCCATCGCAACAAAGACTACATCGTGCAAAACGGTCAGGTGATCATCGTGGACGAATTCACTGGCCGCATGATGCCCGGCCGGCGCTGGTCCGATGGCTTACATCAAGCCATTGAAGCCAAAGAAGGCGTCAAGGT
>DICP01000023.1:0-1778 GCA_002417685.1 Candidatus Mesolinea sp. UBA5823 | reverse complement strand
ATGACGGGTACCGCCATGACAGAGCAGGAGGAGTTCTACCGCATCTACGGGTTGGACGTGCTCGCCATCCCGACTAACTTAGAATACCGCGCCATGCGCCCCAATTCGGATTTGCTGGAATTAGAAGCCAAGGACGAGGATGGCTATAAGTACAGCTACTATGCCTATACCACCGATCCGCAGAAGAAGCCGGTGTACTTCAAGCGTAAAGATTTCCCGGATGTGGTTTACCGCACAGCCGAGGGCAAGCTGCGCGCGATTGTCCAAGAAATCATCCACTATCACGTCATCGGCAGGCCACAGTTGATCGGCAGCGCCTCCGTGGAAAGCTCTGAGCGTCTTTCGGAGCGCCTTTCCGCCGAGCAAGTGCGCCGACTGTTGCAAACCCTGCTCATCCGCGAAGCCTGGAAGATCGAGAATGACCCTAAGGGCGAAAACTTTACCGCCCCGCCGGAGTTGGAGATGCTCAATCAGCCGCTCAATGCGCTGCGTATGCCCGAACTCCGCAGACTGGCGAGCAATTACGGCATCACCACGCTCGACCTAAGCGACGAAAGCAACCGCCCGCTGTTGCTGCGCGCGCTCAAGCTGGAAGAGAAAGATTGGCCGCGTCTGCAGACAATATTCGACGCCGGTATTCCCCATCAGGTTTTGAATGCGCGCAAGCACACCGAGGAATCCTTGATCATTGCTGGTGCTGGCGCTTACGGCGCTGTAACCATTGCGACCAATATGGCAGGCCGCGGTGTGGATATCAAACTTGGCGGCGAGATCCCCGAGAGCCTGCTCGCGGAAGTTAATCAGGTCTTAGCCAACGTTGCCGGCGTAGAACCTTATAACATGACCATGGAACAGCGCTTAGCTGCTTTGCAAAACCTGAACGCTAAGCTGGATGAAGAACAGCAAACTGCGGTTACTGAATTTATCGAGCATATGAACAACATGCGGAAAGTGCGTGAGCTTGGCGGCTTGCATGTGATCGGCTCTGAACGGCACGAAGCCCGCCGAATCGATAACCAGCTGCGCGGCCGGGCTGCCCGCCAGGGTGACCCAGGCTCCTCACGGTTCTACCTCTCCTTAGAAGATGACCTGATGCGCTTGTTTGGCGGTGACCAAGTGCAAGGATTGCTCAACCGCTTCAAATTTGATGAAAACATGCCCATCGAAGCAAATTTGATCGGCAGGCTCGTGGAGCAATCGCAAACCCGCGTCGAAGGCGCCAACTTTGATGTGCGCAAGCACTTGTTGGAATACGATGACGTGCTCAACGACCAACGTCAGCGCATCTATGCCCAGCGCGATGCAATCTTCAAAAAGCCAGATTTACGCGAAGATGTAACCGAAATTCTGCACGCAGAACTTGGCACGCGCGTGCAGAATGCCATGGAAGACCCGGAAGGTCCTTGGAAGCTATTAGCTTACTTAGAGGAAATTCAGCCTGCAATTGATACACCTTGGGCGAGCTACCCATCTTTTCCATTCCGCTTAGCGCTCGATCAACTCGGCACCCCTGCGGATGAGGAAGAACTGGCAGCAGCACTGCTCAAGTTAGCCGAAGATGCCCTCTCGGCTGAGGATGCACACATGCTGGAGAGCGTACATGCTTTACTCGATAAAACTGAACAAAGCTTCAAAGCGCAATTAGCTGAGCGCAATGACAGCTTAGATGCTTATCTGGATAGCTTTGACCCGCAAGATCAGCATGATTTGCAGAATGAGCTCTCATCCATCCTGGGGATGCCGGTGCGGCTGTCTGCTTCCCAACAGCGAGCGCTGCT
>DICP01000060.1 GCA_002417685.1 Candidatus Mesolinea sp. UBA5823 | reverse complement strand
ACCTGGCTGATTGCGCAAAACCCAGAGACTTTGAACGTACTGCTGAGCGCACTTTACTAAGATCTGCACAAGCCTTTATTGCCCATGGGGAGATAAGACCATGCTTTGTGCATTCGATTTATTTCAAGGCTCTACGCAATGAACCGCAAACTGCCTGCTCCTGCTCCACCGCTCGACCTCTCGCGCGTAAAAGCGCTGTTCTTTGATGTGGATGGCACCTTATCCGATAGCGACGACCAGCTGATCCAGCGCTTGGTCAATCTGCTCAAGCCGTTGCACTTCCTCATCCCCGAGTCAAAAGCACGCAGCCTTAGCCGCCGCCTCGTGATGCGGCTTGAATCCCCAGGCAACGCTCTGCTCGGATTAGCCGATCGGCTCCAAATAGACAACCTCATTGCAAAGGTTTTAGATCAGCGCGCCCGCCGTCGAGCTCCCCATGCATCTTATCCCGTAATCCCCGGCGTTCCGCAGATGCTTCAAACCCTCTCCTTGCGCTATCCGCTGGCTGTGGTTTCAGCACGCAACGCCCTGACCACGCACGCTTTCTTAGAACACAACGCCTTGGAACCATACTTTGCCGTGGTGGTGACTTCGCAAACCTGCCCACACACCAAGCCCTTCCTCGATCCGCTGCTTTACGCTGCGCATGCCCTAAGCGTACCTATCCAGGAATGCCTGATGATTGGGGATACGGTAGTAGATGTCCGGGCTGCACGGGCAGCTGGGGCACAATCGCTCTCGGTACTGTGCGGCTTTGGCACAGAAAAGGAACTCCGTGCCGCCGGCACGCAAGCTATCCTGCCTTCTACTGCAGATTTAACAAAGCTCCTAACTTGAATTGAAAATTCAATCTACTTTTTGAAAATTAGAATAAGGCAAAATAAACTACTTAGCTTTGTTTCGAAGTTTTCCTTTGAATTTCGCTAAACAAATTGATAATAAATTGCCACGCCACTGCAAACTCGATCTTATTTTGTACAACAAGATAGTTAAGCCGGCTGTTCCAATCCCTTTCATACTCTGCCCGACGTGTATCTAATGACCTTATATCGAACTGAGCTAAATCCAATCCCTTGATATCAAATTTCTGGGGTAAAACCTCATAAACGCGACTCATATCAACCCCAAATGATACAATCTGATAAATGTCGTAGATGTCTCTTGAAACTGCAAAGCGGCGTTGACCGGCAATCGCGCGCAACTTTTCGGCAACGATTTCTTCCAAGCTGTAACATGAAATTTGATTGCCCTCAAATAAGTTCCCGTCAGAATAAGGATGGATAATTGGCTTTTCCACAGCTGGCAAGGCAACAATTTCTGCTCTAGTCACATCCAATTTGACAGCCCTAGGTGGCCCTCCCCATTCCAAAGGGCCACGATAATATATACGAGCTTGATATGTCTCGTTTCCATATTCATCGTTGACTATTTCTAAACGAGTAGGCTGAAAGAGGAAGTTTGGACCTTGCTGATTCGTAATCCATTCAGCGGTTTGAGTAATCCATTTTCCCAAACCATCTAGGGTGATGAGTTGAATCATCGTAAAATCCAGATCTTCAGAGAAGCGATAGTCAGGAAAATAACATTTTCGTAAACATGTTCCACCTTTAAAAATACAGCTTTGATTCCATTTACTTACCATTATCAATCCATGTAGAAACCACCCGAGGCTATAATCCAAATCAATAATCATCGGGTCAACTTTTTTATGTGCTGCCACTCTCCGAATTTCTGCTTCACTAATCACTTCCAAGGCTCCTAAAAATGCAAAGTTTCAAATGGAATATTAATTTGAAGATTCCAGCGGGTAATCACTGGTCCTTTTTTCCCAGAACCAGGTTCTAATTGGCTGGTTCCTTTTGATATTAAAGATCGCCAATTTTTTAGCTTTGCCTCCCTATCTGGAATGGGAATAGACATTGTCTCAATCAAATAACCTAATCTTTTTACAACGGATCCTCCGCCCCAGCGTTCAACATATTGGTCTAATTTTTCCCAATCAATATCATTATAAGCAGTCTTTAGCGCCTCAGCTAACTGGATAATCCCTCCACCGAGTTCAGGACGATGAGCGATATCGATTATAGTTTTTTCTCGATCAGTCACCGAAATATCTGCCCCCCTAAGTCTCTGTGTCAGAATGCCGAAAAAATAACGTTCTTCTACATGAACGAACTGGAATTTTATCCCTTGAATTACTGTGGATTTTTTCCGCTTAGGTGTTTGGATAAAATAGACTTGAGGAATCTGCTCTGTCATGTTCCAATAGCGAAGGGCAGACCAATAGGCAATGGCGCTCGGAGAAATCAAATTCGATGCAAGCACATAGGCATTTTCAGACCAGAGTCTTTCTGGACCAGCTTCCAAAGGGATAATTAGATATAAACCATTTTCAAGACGTTGAAGCCATCCCTTTCGAGATAGGCGGCCGAGCCTATTCGTGGCAGTTTCTTTCGACTGGAAATATTCCACTGCGTCTTGATAGCTAAATACACCCTTCCCTGCGGCAGAAAAAGTTGCTAAAAATTTGGCTTCTTCATTGCTAAGAGTCATGATATTTTGTGTAATAAAACCTTCAGATTCTGATGTTTTCTTTACACAAAATATTATACTTCAACTTTAGTTGAGATTATACCTTGAAAATTACCCTTTACTCTGCCGGTTCCCCAGCTTCCGCAACAGCTGGCTGTAGCGCCCCACCTGGCAGTTGATCATCCAGGGTATAGACGTCCTTCATTACGTAAGCGATCACACCTGTAATGAGCAACGTCACGCCGGCAATGACAAACCATGCGGAGGTCCCCAAGGCATTTGCCAACGGCCCAGCCATCAGCATCCCCAAGGGCATCGCACCAGTGGCTAGGCTATTCATCACAGTGAAGACTCTGCCTTGCATTTCGGGTGGCACTTTAGCTTGCATGAGCGCACCTAATGGCCCATTTGTGATTGCATCCATTAAGCCTAAGAGCCCCATTATGCCAACAGCAATCATTAACCCACCCGAAGGAAGTACGCCTATCACCACAGCCAATCCTCCCATCCCTAACCAACCTATTAGAATGGTTGCCATTTTACGTTTAAACCCACCCCATATGCCTAAGAGTACTCCTCCAATTACAACCCCAATCCCAAATGCTGATTCCAGTAAAGCTACTTCTTCTAAACCTTTGCCAAAATGCAGTTTGACATGCAAAGGTAAAAGCGTAAAGGCTGGCGAAAGCACCATATTGACCAAGGCAGCCATCAGGAGCAGCGCAAATAGTCCCTTCCAGGTATATGCATACTTTAGCCCGTAGCGTACATCGGCAATTACTTGCTTTGGCGTGATCGCCTGGTTGGCATCCGCACGCTTGGGTTGCGGAACCTTGACCAGGAACGCCAGCAAGCCAATCGCTAATGTTGCTGTCACAATATCAACCATCAGGACCGCATTAATCTCGAAGGCAGCTAGCAGCGCTGCGCCTAAAGGCGGGCTGATGATATTGAGCACTCCATAGAGCGCCTGATTGACGCCACCCAAACGTGAATATTGCTCAGGCGGAACCATCAACGTGGTGGAAGCGCTCATCGCCGGCATCTGGAAAGTGCCAAAAAGCGAGCGCAAGAACATGGCTAAGTAAATATGCCACACCTGAATGCTGCCCAGCATAAACGATGCCATTAAACCTACCGTGGTTACGGCGACGAGTAAGTCGGAAACAATCATGACCGTCTTGCGGTTAAGACGGTCTACCACTGCGCCAGAAAACGGACCGAGAAAGACTTGCGGAAGCAAAGCTACCAACGTTGCCATCGCCAGCACAGTTGCCGAGCCAGTTTGGTCGGTCAGGTACCAGACCAAGGCAAATTGCACTAAGGAACTACCTAACAGCGAAACAGCCTGCCCGATCCACATCGGTAAGTAATTCCGCAGCCATTTGCGGTCTGTTGTCTTAGGTTTTTCCGCACTAGGCTGGTCCATAATTTAACCTTCTTTTCTCTGCTAAGGTCACAACAGGCATTAATGCCCATATTATAACTGGGCACAATGATACAGTGCACAATTTAGGCAGTTATACCCCTTTTTTTTATGTAACCCTATAAGCTTATTTCAGGACTATCTGGCAGTATAATTTAAGGTTAGAGGAGTAATTATCACGTAATGAGCCGCAAAGACCTTACCGATGCATACATAAAAAAATATCCCTATCCCCGCCGGCGCCTGATTCGTAGAATATTACAAGGGATAGTCATAGTGGCTTCTGTAGCACTCACAGAATATCACATCGAGGGGAAAGAGAACCTCCCCAAAGATGGACCTCTTTTGATCGTCGGGAACCATTTTCACTTTTTAGATAGCATTGGTCCGATCCGCAGCACGAACTACTTACTAGAATTTATCAATGATTTGGAAATGCCTAACGCACCGCCATCGATGCGCTTCTTGCCTAGCCTGTGGGGAACGCTAAAAATCTTGCAAGGTTCACCGAATCTGGAATCCATGCGCGCTGCCGAAGCCATATTAACCCAAGGCGGCGTTTTAGGTATCTTTCCTGAAGGACACGTGCACCCAGCACCTTTAGGCAAACCATTGCCAGGCGCCGCTTACTTAGCCTTGCGATCTGGCGCTCCAATCTTACCCATTAGCACCTATAGTGAGGATAGTTGGGATCTCTTCGGTACCTTGCGTAAGAAGAAGCGCCGTGCACGCGTTATCAGTCGGATCGGCAAGCCTTTCGGTCCCTTAGCCAATGGTTCTCTCAGCAAAGTGCCGCTGCGCGAAGAGGTCAAAGCTGCTGGCTGGGAGATCATGAGCCACATTGCCGAATTACTTCCTCATCATGCTCGCGGAATCTATGCGCAACCCCGAGAAGAAACTTTTGCCTAAACCAAAAAAAACCTCGCTTATTTACACAATTTAAATATTTATCTGATACGATAAAGCAGTTTAATATTATTAATGAAGTGTTGGCATTATGGAATATAAGGATTACTACAAAATATTAGGTGTCAATAAAAATGCTACCGACGCGGAAATCAAATCGGCTTTCCGCAAGTTAGCTCTGCAATACCATCCGGATAAAAACCCGGATAACCCTCAGGCTGAGGAGATGTTCAAGGAGGTCAACGAAGCCTATCAGGTGCTCTCTGACCCTGAAAAACGCCGCAAGTACGATCAATTTGGCTCCCAGTGGCAGCAATATCAATCCGCCGGCGGCCGCCCTGAGGACTTCAACTGGGGCGACTGGCAATATCAACCTGGCAGCGGCACAAGTTACCGCACCGTGTCTCCTGAAGAGTTCGAGGAAATGTTCGGCGGTTTGGGCGGCATGGGAGGGTTTGGAGGTTTCTCTGATTTCTTCGAGACCCTCTTTGGTAGCGGCATGGGCGGAGCTGGCTTTAGCGGGCAACCTAGGCAGCGCACCACACGCACCAGTTCCCGCCGCACGCAGCGCCCTACCCGCACGCAAGACGTGCAGCACGAGGTCGAAATCACGCTGGAGGAAGCCTACAACGGCACCACGCGCTTGCTCCAATTTGAAGGCGGCAGGCGCATCGAAGCGACCATCCCGCCAGGTGTGGATACCGGTTCACGCGTGCGCCTCAGCGGTCAAGCCGACGGGGCAGACCTGTACCTGCGGATTAAAGTGCTGCCGCATCCAAGCTTCACGCGCAAGGGTGATGACCTGTATGTACACGTCCCAATTGACGTCTACACCGCCATCTTGGGCGGCGAGGTGAGCGTGCCCACCTTGGGCAAGCCCGTGCGCCTAACTATTCCAGAAGGTACCGATACAGGCAAGACCTTCCGCCTAAAGGGCTTGGGGATGCCTAATCTCAAGGATCCGCAAAAGAAAGGCGACCTTTACGCCACGGTCGAGATCCACATCCCGCAGCACCTAACCAGCGCAGAGAAGGACAAATTCCGCGAGATCAAAAATATGCGGCACGCATAGGCAGAATTTTTCCAGCGCCCGATTGCTTGATAACTGCTTTTTGTGAGTGATACTAATGGTCGCTGATTAAAAACTTCGCAAGGTATAATAGCCCTATGAATTCTGGCGATACCACACCACTGCGAGTCATCACCGTCTTTTCCGGCTCTGCGGACTCACTTGACGAGGGTTATATCCAAGGCGCTTGGCGGTGTGGTGCCTGCCTGGCTCTCCGTGGTATCACCCTCGTTTATGGGGCTGGCAAAACCGGCTTGATGGGAGCTGTAGCAGATGGAGCCTTAGCTTGTAAAGGTGAAGTCATCGGCGTCATCAACCACGGGCTAAACACTCCAGAGCTTGCCCATGCCGGTTTAACGCGATTAGAGGTCTTCCCGGACTTAGCTCAACGCAAAGCGCGCATGCTTAGCCTTGCCGAAGGTTTCATCTGCTTGCCAGGCGGCTTTGGCACCTTCGATGAGCTCTTTGAAGCCCTCAC
>DICP01000048.1 GCA_002417685.1 Candidatus Mesolinea sp. UBA5823 | reverse complement strand
TCTACCCGGAAGTAGATAAATTAGCTAAACAGCTGAAATATGCCGATAGGATTGGGGTGAGATGCGCGCTGGTGATTGGTCCGGATGAAGTAGCTGAGAATACGGTGGTGATTAAGGATTTAGCTGCACGCCAGCAAGAGAGCGTGCCCATGCAAGCGCTGGTGGAAAGGGTTAAAAACCTGCTTGCATAGATATGTTGGCTGTGTTAATATAAATACGAATATGGTGCCTGTAGCTCAACGGCAGAGCGCCTCACTGTGGATGAGGAGGTTGAGGGTTCGAAACCCTTCAGGCACCCCAAACACCCTCTAGAGGGTGTTTTTACAATCTAAAATTGGCAATATTGTCAGGTTTTATGATAATATTAGCCAGCAAAAGCGATGATGGAAACGAGTAAGCTCGCAAGTAATGGCAGCGAACCCGGGAAGGTGCGAGCCGGGGCAGGAATGCAAGCCGAAAATCCTTCCGGAGCTGCAATCTGAACGCTATAAAGCTTTTAAGTGCGCCGGGGCAGCGTCCCGTTATTAATCGCCAGCTTCGCCTTTTGGCGAGCAGCTGACCGAGGTGCCCGGAAAGCCGGGAACCAGGGTGGTACCGCGAGATCTCACTCGTCCCTGAATTTGGGACGAGTTTTTTATTGGAGGTTTTATGTTCAAACCAATTTCGCCAAAGCTAAATCTAAACGTAATGGAAGAAGGTATCCTGCGCTTTTGGAATACGAATGACATCTTCAAGAAATCTTCTGATGAGCGCAAAGATCGCCCGCCTTATGTGATCTACGAAGGTCCCCCAACGGCTAATGGCAAGCCAGGCATTCACCACGTTTTAGCGCGGGCTTTCAAAGATATGTTCCCTCGTTATAAAACAATGCAGGGATTCTATGTTGATCGGCGCGGCGGTTGGGATACACATGGATTGCCGGTTGAGATAGAGGTGGAGAAACGCTTAGGTTTTACGAATAAAGCCGAAATCGAAAGCTATGGCATTGAAAAATTTAACGCCCTATGCCGTGAATCTGCTTTCGAGCGGATTCTGGATTGGGAAAAACTCACTCAACGGATTGCTTATTGGGTGGATTTTGAACGCGCTTATGTAACTTACCGGAACGAATATATCGAGTCAGTCTGGTGGCTGCTCAAGTCTATCTGGGATAAAGGCCTGCTTTATCAGGGTTATAAGGTGGTGCCTTATTGCCCACGATGTGGCACACCCCTTTCGGATCATGAAGTCGCCCAAGGGTACGCCGATACCGAAGATCCATCGGTGTTTGTGCGCTTCCCGTTGGTTGATGAGCCCAACACCTACCTGCTTGTCTGGACGACGACACCATGGACTTTGCCAGGCAATGTAGCAGTGGCTGCCCACTCTGACGTAGAATATGCATTGGTTACGCGCGCCGATGGGCTGAGTGACGAGCGCTTGATTTTAGCTAAAGAGCTTGTGGAGAAGGTATTCGGAGATATTCCTGTCAAAATCCTCAAGACATATAAGGGCAAAGCGCTCAAAGGCAAACGCTATGCACCGCTTTTCACCTTTTTGCCTACCGATAAACCTGCTCATTATGTGGTCAATGCCGAATATGTTACAACGAGTGATGGCACCGGGCTAGTGCATATTGCCCCAGCTTTTGGTGCAGATGATATGGAGGTGGCGAAGGAATATGACTTACCCGTCCTCATGACCATTAATGACGAAGGTAAGTTCAACCGCGACGTGACGAATTGGTCTGGTTTATTCGTGAAAGACGCCGATGCCTTGATTATTGAGGAGTTAGAGCAGCGCGGATTGCTCTTCAAGGTGGAAACCTACACTCATTCCTATCCTTTCTGCTGGCGCTGCAATACCCCATTGCTGTATATGGCACGACCAACTTGGTTCATCCGCACCAGCCAAATGAAAGACCGTTTGGTTGCATTGAACCAGGAAATCAACTGGATCCCGGAGCATATCAAGAACGGACGCTTTGGCAACTGGCTGGAAAACAATATTGATTGGGCTTTAGGAAGGAACCGCTATTGGGGCACACCGCTGCCTGTGTGGGAGTGTGACCAATGCCACAAGCAGCTCTGCATTGGCTCAGTCGCAGAGCTGAGTGAGCTGGCTGGTAAAGATTTGAGCGGCATAGACTTACACCGACCGTTTATCGATGAAATTCATTTCACCTGCCCAGAGTGCCATACGGGCACTATGCGGCGGGTCAAGGAGCTCATTGATGTGTGGTTCGACTCGGGCGCTATGCCTGTCGCGCAGTGGCATTATCCCTTTGAACATGTGGAGGACTTTAAACGCCAGTTTCCAGCTGATTTTATTTGCGAGGGAGTGGATCAAACTCGTGGCTGGTTTTATTCTTTGCTGGCGATTAGCGCCTTAGTGTTCGATAGTATTTGCTATAAGAATGCGATTAGTTTAGGCATTATATTGGATAAGGATGGGCAGAAGATGTCCAAATCCCGCGGGAATGTGGTTGATCCATGGGAGGTCATCGATGAATATGGCGCAGATGCCCTGCGTTGGTACCTTTATACCTCCACCCCGCCAGGCAACGAGCGCCGCTTCAATGCGGACCAAGTTGGTGAGGTGGTGCGTAATTTCAGCCTGACCCTATGGAATACATACTCCTTCTTTGTAACCTATGTCAACCTGGATGCGTGGAAACCGGACCAACCGGTACTACCTCAATTTATGCAGTTAGATTACTGGTTGCTCTCGGAGCTGAACGTGCTCGTGCGCGATGTAACCCAAGCTTATGAGACCTACGATGTTCTGGGTGCCACTCGACCAATCGAAGCCTTTGTCGATAAGCTTTCCAATTGGTACTTGCGCCGCTCACGCCGTCGTTACTGGAAGAGTGAATCCGATGGGGATAAAGCAGCTGCCTACGAAACGCTTTATCAGGCTTTGACCACGCTTGCCAAGCTGCTTGCTCCGGCGATGCCCTTTATGGCTGATGAGCTCTACCAAAACTTAGTCCGTTCGGTGGACGAAGGCGCGCCGCTCTCGGTGCACTTAGCTGATTGGCCAAAACCCGATGAGCAAAGCATCAACGAACAACTTAACCGTGAGATGGCGCTGGTGATGCGCTTGGCATCCTTAGGGCACGCTGCCCGCATGAAAAGCAACATTAAAGTGCGCCAACCTTTGGCTGAAGTCGCATTTGCGGTCAGCTCAGCTGAGGATGCTGAGATTGTTGAGCGCTTCAAGGAACTGCTTATGGATGAGCTCAACGTCAAGTCGGTGCGCGTCCTCAGCGGCAGCGCGGAGGCGGTAACCTACAGCCTCAACCCACTTCCTAAGCAGTTAGGGCAAAAGTATAAGGGACTTTATCCGAAAATCCGCCAAGCCATTTTGGAATTACCTGTTCAGGAAAGCGCAGCCAAATTGCTGGATGGCATCAATCTTGTGGTAAACGTGGATGGAAAATTCTACGAAATTCAACCTGATGAGGTGGAAGTGCATAGCACTGCCCACGCCGGCTTCGAAGTTGCCTCCGATGGTCCTTATTTAGCTGCTGTGGATATCGAACTGACCCCAGAATTACTTAATGAAGGCTTGGCGCGAGAGTTTGTGCGCCGCGTGCAAACCCTTCGTAAAGATGGCGGATTAGACCTTGCTGATCGCGTTCGTTTGGCTTATCAAGCCACACCTCGCTTGAACGAAGCGGTCCAAGCTTTCGCTGAATTTATCCAATCCGAGACGCTGGCGGTAGAATTAATTTCAGGCGAGATCCCGGAAAAGTGGATCACAGCCAGTGATAGCTTTGATGGTGAACAATTGACTATCGCGATTCAAAAGGCGAACTGAGGAAAGCATCTTGAAACAAAAAACCAAATCGAACCTAATGTTGGTGCTGATTGCCCTTGTGGTGATCGCATTGGATCAACTTACAAAGCGAGCCGTACAGCAAAACTTAGCCTTAGGCGAGGCTTTGTTGGTCTTGCCACCGTGGGATTTTGTTCGAATTGTGCATTGGGTGAATACCGGTGCAGCATTTGGGATCTTCCAAGGCGGCAATGCAGTGCTTATTGGGCTGACAGCTGCGATTACACTCGCGATTTTAGTCTACTATCAGACCTTGCCAGAAGATCATCTTTTTCAACGAATCTGCCTCGCACTGATGGTTGGCGGATCAATTGGTAATCTGATCGATCGGCTGACTTTAGGCTACGTAGTCGATTTTGTGGCTGTTGGCAGATTTCCAGTGTTTAACTTAGCTGATTCCTGCGTAACGGTAAGTGTGATCCTCTTACTTATCAGCATGATTATAGAGGAAAGAAAAGCGCAATCCACTGAAAAATCATCCGAAGAGGACGCACAAGCTCAATAATGAATGGCATCGTGAAGCAATTTTTATTCGAACAAGATGAACCGCTGCGCTTGGATAAATTCCTTAAAGAAAAAGTGGCAGGTTTTTCGCGCTCCCAGCTGCAGAGCCTCATTGAGACTGGCAAAGTGTGGGTAGATGACGAGATTGTGCTCAAACCAGCTTTCAAACTGGAGCAAGGGCAAAACGTGCGTGTTGAGCTGCCGGAACTGGAACAAAAGATGTTACAAGCGGAAAATATTCCGCTGGAGGTGATCTACGAAGATGAGCATATCGTAGTCATCAACAAACCTGCAGGCATGATTGTGCATCAAGGTGCAGGGCATAAAACGGGGACTGTTGTCAATGCTGCCATCTACCGCTGGCCGGAGATGCGCCAGGTGGGCGACCCAGAACGCCCTGGCGTGGTACACCGGCTGGATAAGGAAACCTCGGGTGTGCTCATCTTAGCTCGCACCCAAGAAGCGTACACCTGGCTAGTGCGCCAATTTAAATCCCGTCGGACGGAGAAAACTTATTTAGCCCTCGTAGATGGTCATCCCCCTACACCCAGTGGGCGCATTGAGGCTCCTGTTGGACGGGCACCTCAACATCGCCAGCGCATGGCAGCGCTCTATTCCGGGGAGGGCCGTAAAGCTGTGACAGAATATCGCTCTATCCAAACCTTCCGCGAGCATGAGCTGCTTGAAGTGCACCCCATTACAGGACGTACGCACCAAATCCGTGTGCACTTAGCTTTTATCGGCTGCCCGGTTACAGGAGATCGGGTATATGGTCACCGCAAGCCTACGCTGCCCCTCGAGCGCTTTTTCTTACATGCCGAAAGGATCAAAATCACCTTGCCGGGTGAAAAAACCCCGACCGAATTTCGGGCAAAGTTACCAATTGAACTCCAAAATATCCTGACAGAGCTTTCTTAGATTGAGGCACCATGAAGATATATGATTTTCGTTCCGATACAGTGACGCATCCTACGCCTGCGATGCGGCAGGCAATGGCAAATGCGCTTGTGGGTGACGATGTTTATGGGGAAGATCCAACGATAAACACTCTCGAAGCCAAGAGTGCCCGGTTGATGGGTAAGGAAGCAGCCCTATTCGTTACATCCGGCACAATGGGCAATTTGCTGGCTGTGCTCGTGGCATGTGGGCGTGGCGATGAAGTCATCATGGGGCGGCAGGGGCACACCTTCTTGCATGAAGCGGGTGGCGTCTCAGCTCTGGGTGGCGTGGTGATAAACACCATCCCTAACCAGGCGGATGGCACGTTAGCGCTGGCTGACCTGGAGAAAGCATTACGTTCGCCAGAGGATATCCATCAGCCGATCTCGAAGATGATCATCCTTGAAAACACCCAAAACGATTGTGGCGGTGTACCGCTTTCAGTAAAGTACTGCGATACCGTCGGTGAATTTGCGCATGCGCATAGTCTTGTCCTGCATCTGGATGGCGCACGCATTTTCAATGCGGCAATAAGTTTAAATGTGCAAGTTTCAGATCTCACAAGAACTGTGGACTCGGTGACTTTTTGCCTGAGTAAGGGTTTATGTGCACCGGTTGGGTCGGTGCTGTGTGGGAGTAATGAATTTATTACCAAGGCGCGGCGGCTACGCAAGATGCTCGGCGGCGGGATGCGCCAAGCGGGGGTTTTGGCAGCAGCAGGTTTGGTAGCGCTGGATAACATGATCGAGCGCTTGGCAGAGGATCACGAACGGGCACGCTTGCTTGCAAAAGGCTTGGCTGAGGTGCCCGGGCTGCGCCTTGATAAAGGTACGCCCTATACCAACATGGTTTATTTAGCGCTCAGCCCGGAAGTGCGGCTAGATGCTCCCGCCATCGTAAAAGCTATGGAAAAACAAGGGATTCTTATTGGAGATACTGGCAAGCGCACTTTTCGCTTAGTCACGCACCACGATGTGGATGATGAAGCAGTAGCAGCTTGCATTGAGGCGTTTCAAAAGGTGATGAGCCGCGCAGTTTAGGGTGCTAGGCAAATCAAGCGTCAGTTGGCATGCAGAGTGCACCAATTTGGGGAAATATAACACTCGGCAGACAGTATGAAGACCTTTAAAATCACTTTAGCGCTTGGTTTAATCATTCTTATTGCAGCAGGCTCGCTCTTTCCTCTTCCACAGCCGGCTTTGGCTCAGGAAGAAACCCCTCAACCCGAAAGCACCCACAAGACCTACCTACCCATTATTTCCAAGTACAAACCTCCTTCACCCGTCCAATCCTACTCGATTGGGCCAGAGGGAGGAACCTTTACTGCAGTAGTCGTCGACCCCAAGGATAGTTCTATTATCTACCTGGGGACTTATGGTGCTGGTGTTTACAAGAGCAGTGATGGTGGCACCAGCTGGACGCAAAAGATAAAGGGGCTAGCGAATACCCTGATCCAATCGCTGGCAATCGACCCGCAGGATAGCACAATTCTTTATGCCGGGACGTATAACAGCGGCATTTATAAGAGCACGGATGGTGGAAACAGCTGGGCTAATGCCAACGCTGGTGTTTCTGGATCCTTGATTGTTTATCATGTAGAAGTAGATCCGAGCAACCCAGCAAATGTTTATTTTGCCAGCCGCAAGAGCGGCAGTTTGGTAGGGCAGGTTTACAAAAGCGTAAA
>DICP01000003.1:54939-56534 GCA_002417685.1 Candidatus Mesolinea sp. UBA5823 | reverse complement strand
AGTTGTGTCTGGCTGTCAGTTGCAGATCGCAAGAGAGCATTTAAGTCTTCTGCACCGGCTTCTGTGAGCTGTGACCATCCTAAATAACCGCCTTCGATACGATTCTGTGTGCGCAATAAGAGTGACACAAGTTCGTGCGGAGGCAACGAAGCTAAACGTGCAGCAGGTCCGCCTGCGTTCATCCCAGTTTCTAAGGTGCGACTAACAGCAAAGCTCAAAGGGTTACGTATTTCAGGGGTGAGGCTGCCATAAATTAACCAGGAAAGTAGGTTATTCTCAGCATGGCGTTCCAGAATTTGCAGCCGTAGAATAGGATTGATGCGATCAAGAATAGCGGCAATTTCAACAGTATAAGAAATATCTTCCCCTCCAACCTGATTGTTATTGATATCAAGATTATCTGGGGAAAATGTTGTATCTGGTAGTTGGTTATCTTCGAAGAAAAACTTTGTGTCTTTAAGTTTATATAGTATTTTAATTATCGTCTCAAACTGACATATATCAGCAGTAACTAAAGTTTCAAAATGACAATTTAAATTATCAACTAAAGTATCAAAATGACTAATTAACGTAGCGTCTAATGTCTCATTCTGACAAATTTCTGCCTGAACTAAAGTCTCAAAATAACATAATCGTTGGGGGCTATAGCGAGCTGCACGAAGGAGTAGATTATAGAAAATTTGATTTTTTGTGAATGCCTTCCAAGTTAGGGGCGTCATGTTTTGGTCAGGCTCTAACAAAAAGCTGTATATAGCACCTTGTAATATTTCGTCAGCTGACGTGAGCTGAACCTCGTTTACCCTCAATAACCAATCGGTACCCATTTCGGATGGGCGGGTAGTTATGCGGCAAAGATATTGACTAGCCAATTCGCGTTTGGTTTCACGCCAATTGCGTGTGTATTCGGATTGAGAATTAATATCTTTTTTGCGGGGCCTACCACGCGCACTCGGTTTAAGTTGAGGGATGCGTTTTGGCAGTGTTTCGGATCCTATCCACTTTTGTAAGGTTGTTAAACCCCCTTGCACCCAAAAAGTATTTCGATCGTTGCCATGCGCCCAGTCAACATAACAGCAATTTCTACTCATCAAGTAAAGCATACCTAAGTCGCTGCCCAATTCCGGAAGAACACTATGAAACCAATACCATGGAACTGCTAAGAAGCTCTCGGGACGGATTAAGTGCGCAGCAAGGCGATCACACAAAGCAGCTTGAGTTGAACTGATTTTAGAAAGCTCACACGCAGCCTGAAAAACTTCATGGACTGAAGTAGCATCGACAAAACGTTGAGCCCCGGTGACCTCTGGCGTTTTGTAAGGAAAAGTAAGTATTTGACTTCTGGAACATTCCAATGCGTAGGTTAACAATTCAGAAGGTTCGTGATTAGCCAAATTTGCTTGAAACCAGGCGAACAAGTCTTGTGCATCCCCTGGTGTTAACAACATTCCCCTGTACGTGTAGGTGTTAGGAGCTCTGGTAACTTTGCCATCTACGAAGCGGTGAACAGGTTCTGCTCGGCTAACAAACCAGTCCATATTACCGGATTTGAAAATGCGAAAGAAAGTCGCTCGACTGATGACATTGCCAAGCATATC
>DICP01000003.1:30790-54902 GCA_002417685.1 Candidatus Mesolinea sp. UBA5823 | reverse complement strand
GTTAGAAGCACCTGAATCAATGTTATAAACAGTTTCTAATTCATGGTTAAGTGTGCCCATGGGCACACTTGAGCGAAGAGAAAGCTTCAACCGTTTCCCAGTAACATCCTGGACCAATGTGTCTAGTAACGNNGCCCCATGCTCTCTTGAAGCGCGATAAAATGCTTGCCGTAAGGCAGTGGCAATGAGAACAGCTCCCGAACCAACATAGGGAACAAAACGCAACAGATAAGCTGGTATGGCAACAATCGATTCAGGAGAAATAATCGCTTCAGCGACGTTAGAAGCACCTGAATCAATGCTATAAACAGTTTCTGATTCTTGGTTAAGTGTGCCCATGGGCACACTTGAACGAAGAGAAAGCTTCAACCGTTTCCCAGTAACATCTTGGACCAATGTGTCTAGTAACGGGTAATACTGGCATAGCTTGGCATAGGTTTTTGGCTCTGCGGTAATGGTATACGCTCCATCAAACTGCACATCCGCAGAATTCAGCAGCTCTTGAAGATTGGGGACTGATAGGGTCTCCAGCTCTTCGCGAATTTGTTGCCAAGTACCAGTGGTTATGTCGCTCATGACTGTGCAAAAATCAATAAAACAATTAAATCCGTGAAATCAGATTCGGAATGGTCAGTTTAGTCTTACGTTCTTCTAAGACAGTCGACAGGTAATCTGAAGCCAAGAATAAAGCCTCGGTCAAAGAGCCATGTGCATTTTCGGCAATTTCAATGGCTTTGGATTCTGGTAGAACAGATAGAGGCTCAGCAAGACCAGCCATACGGCAGCGCGCATAGAGCAGACTGGCGATTTCCTGAATGCTCGGGGAACGGAAAGGTACATAAAGACCTAAAAATTGACTCAGGCTGCCAATATTACTGACAGTGTTATTTAAATCCTGTAGAAAAATAATTGTACGGATTTTTTTTTGGTGTTCTACAGACCAATCAAGGAGTTGGGTGAGATATTCCTGGTCAACCGGGGGACCATCCAAGACCAGTAATAGCTGATCAGTACTTTGCTCAAGGCGTTCATATATGTTCTCAATACGATTGGCATTCGAGCGCGCCGATTGGATTCCTAAAGTCTCAATAACTGCCATGAGAAAGTGACGAGGTTCAGTTAAAGTATTGGTATTTAAGTAGAGCCCAAACATCGTGCCTCGATTTTCTAATAAGAAATGTGTTTGGGCTAATTTCATTGCGAGCATGCTCTTACCACTGCCAACTGGTCCAGCGACAACGCCTAAATTTTTATAAGGGTCCTTTTGGTCGCACAAGAAACTATGCACCACCTCAAAAACCTTACGCTGCTCATTAAGATTGGGATCGAAGAATCGTGTATCTTGATAATGAATAAAGGGGTGCTCTAAAAATCCGGCTTGAAGAAGATCAGGTGTTGTAATCATGACTCATGCTGCTCCGTCTTTTAGTAAATAGATTAGCATGCGTGAGCTATTAAGTCAAGTACTCAAAAATATTAGTCTACTTTCATCAACTGACGGATATAATAAATTAATAATTAATTACGCCTTGTATTTACGGTAAAATAATGTAAAATGGAATGGACATATATATCCTCATGTAAACAAGAGGTTGACTAATGGCGATTATATCTTTAATTAATCGAAAAGGTGGAGTTGGCAAATCAACAATAAGTATTAACCTTGCCGCTGGATTAGCAACATATGAATCGCGAAAACCAGCGAGCAAACCGGTTTTGCTGATCGATATGGATGATCAGTTGAGCGCAACAATAACAGCCATGGGAGGGGGTTTAGACGATCAGTTTGTTCCTATGATAACAGCAGAAAACAACTTTCCTTCTGCATTAATAAATAGTTTTGGTGCTTCAGAAGGAATCGTCGAAGATTCGCTAATTCCTAGAAAACGAGAGAAAAAGGTAAAAATTTTTAAAACCAATAAAGCGAGAATGGAAAATTTAGAAGCAGAATTAAAAACACGAGAAGAACCAGAACTACAGCTGACATATTACTTAGAGCCGATAAAAAACGATTATGCATACATAATCATTGATAACCCCCCATCTGCGGGTATAGTACCCATGAATTCCTTGGTTGCTAGCACCCACGTGCTTATTCCCATTGAACCAGACGGATTGAGCTTGATCGGCTTAGCCGATATTTTACGCATGATAGAGAGTATTCGTAAAACATTCAATCCAGATTTGAAAATTTTAGGAATTATTCCATCGCGTTATCGAATGGTGCGGAGGCAATCCCGGGATGTAATTGAAGATTTGGAGCGTTTATATGGGCACCTTTTACTCCCCTACGTGAAGGATTTGGCAGAAATATCTGCAGCCACCACTGCTGGGTATGACATATTTTCCTTTACAAATGAAAAGTCACAAGCGTATCGCTGTATTTCAAATTTGGTGGATGCGGTATTAGGAAAATTAGAAGCATGAAAATACAGACCTTACTTTGCCTGTGGGCGCAGTAATAAAAAGTGTGCCCATGGGCACAATCGCATTAGCATAGATCGTATTGATCACAAGGAGTGTGTGAGATGGCAGAAACAAAGAAGAGAGGCTTTGGAGATTTAATTAGTCTCACGAGTGATGCTTTTAATGCAAGCACAGCTGAGAAAGAGCAACGTGAAGAAGAACAAACCCCTAAGATGCTGAGCAATCGGCAGAGCGTTTATCGCGTGCCCCTTTCTATGATCAAACCTGATCGCTTTCAGGCTCGGTTTCTATTGCCTTTTGAATTACGGGAAGCGTTTTTTCGACAAGAGATTGATTGGGAAGAAACTGTCCGCAAATGGATGGCTTTAGCTGAGCAAGACCGTCTGGTCCGACGAGAAATTGAGGAACTCATTGCTTTGGGAGACTCATTACATGATACTGGTCAAATCAAACCTATTACCGGTCAAGTAATTACTGAAGATGGACGTGAAGTTTTTAAGATGTTGACAGGTGAACGGCGGTTTTGGGCGACGGCTTTTCAATCTGTGCTTAGCGGACGCAAAGATGAACCTTATGTTTTAGCTATCATCGATAATCAACCTAGCTTAGAAAAGCAAATTGCAGAGAACATGGCTTACAAAGCCTTAACGCCTGTTGGTAAGGCGCGCGCTGCGGCTAGGATCGTCCTCGAGTCTAATGGTATTCAGCCGAATGAATCTTTTGACGAATACAGCTATTTTCGTCAGGTTCTTGATGTGCGCTTGAGCGATGAAACCAAGGACATGTTACTCAAGACTTTGCAATTAGAACGTACTTATTATGGCCGCCTAATGAAATTCTTTGAACTTCCCCAAGATTTACTGGAAATTTGTGACCGCGCGGAAATGCCAGAGCGAGTTTTACGCGAAATCATGCAGTATGATGCCAAATATTGGTCGGCAGCTGTACGATATTATGCCGAGCATGATGGCCGCACATATCAGGATGTACATGCATTTCTCGAGCGAATTTCAGGTCGGGAAAAGACGCGTAAAGTGCGGCTGCCGGCAGATCCAGCCACAAAATCAGCTCGGTCTATAAAGCGGGTATTCCTTAATTTAGATGAGCTGCCGCAAGAAGACAAGTTAGGTTCAATAGCTGACGCGCTGGTCAGTGAGGTTGCTCCCGAAGATGCCCGCCGCATGGTTGGGCAGATGGAACAGCTCACTGAAGCACTCAAAGTCCGAGTGAATAATCTGAAATAATTTATTCAAAAACATTTTTAGGTAACCTGAGCTTGTTCTATTGATTCCTAGTTTATATCAATACCTATATAATGATGCGAATGCTTGATCGCCCATTTACACTTTGAACGTCTCAAAATGACAAATTAAGGAAAATATTAATATTCCGTTCTAGGTCAAAAGCAAAATGGGGAAGTAAGAAACCCATCTTAACGTAAATTGTTAGTTTCAGTAGATAGTTAATCCTCTTTATTCTCATAATATTGCGTATAGCTAATAATTAGATATTTATACTGACCTATATTGGCACTGATATTGCACCTTAATTACTGAGTTAATTTTCATAATTGTAATCAATCCATTTTGGGTTGGTTTTTTGGAGGACTAGATTATGTCACGAGCATTTGGTGTAGATATCAGCAGATACCAGTCGAGCCAGGATGGATCAAAAAAACAAAACTTTGATGCACTGAAAAATCATACTGAGGAAGTGGTTTTTATCGCTGCTCGCACAGGCATCTCTTGGAATTATGAAGATCCAATGTTTGATTATTACTGGAGCGAGATGGCGCGCATTAAAGTCTGTCGCTTGGCTTATCACGTGGTGTATTTTGGAGAAAGTGCCTTGGCTCAAATGGATTCACTCTTTAAAATTCTCGACAACCAGGTTGACTGGAATCATGACCGCTTGGTGCTTGACTTAGAGGTAGCTGGTATTAATACCCGCGCTCGAATTACCGCCACAACCCAGAAATGCCTTGATATCTGTCGCTCGCGCACCGGAAGGTATCCTATCTGCTATTCTAGAGCCTCTTGGGTAAACAGCTATCTTGCCATCAATCAATTACCCAAGTTAGATTGGTGGTTGGCTACGTATCGTAAGGCCCTGCCATACCCGTTGTTCACCCCTGAACACCCCGGACCACCAGCTTTGCCAATTGGTGTGGATACCTATCTCATTCATCAAACTGGAGAGAAAACCAAAGGCATTGGTTCAGTCAGCCGATATATGGACTATGATCGCTGGAATGGGAATAAAGCGGATGTATTGCGATATTTTAATAATCCTGATTACATTGATCCGCCAGTAGAAGATCCAGTGGAGGTCCTCTTTAGAGCCCGTTGCATTGTTTCCGCGTTATATACCCGGCAGGGGCCGGGCCTTGAATATAAGGCCGTTGGTTCATTGAGTTTCGGTGAAGAAGTTGATGTTTATGAAGTGAAAAACGAATGGTTCCGAATCGATCCGACAGCGTCTATTTGGTGCTCGGGGAAGTCCCAATATATGCGTCGGCTTGACCCCAATCGACCCCCCGAACCTCTTTTCAAAGCGAAGGTAATTGTCAGTGCTTTATATAAGCGCAAAGGACCGGGAAAGAATTATGACATCTTAGGTTACTTGGTTAAGGGAGAATTGGTGAACGTATATGAAGTAAAAGACGGTTGGTACCGTATCGATCCAACGGACCAAGTTTGGTGTTGTGGAACTAACCAGTATATGCAAAAAGTGTGAATCTCGTGGAAGTGAAAAAGAAGGTTGGCTTTCTAAAGAGTTTAGTTGAGGTTTGAAAGCGATTTTCTTATAACTTTAGCCGTTATATTTATTTAGTTCAGATTAATACAAATTAAGAAATTGCCCATTTTCGTCAAATGAGGTTTATTTACGTGCTCGATTTTATTGTAAAATTAATCGGTGATAGTATACAAACTTTATCACAATTGAATTGATAAGGTTAAATGAAAGGCTCGTTCTCTTATGGATGAAAAAAATAAATTGAAAATTACAATCATCAAAAATGGACCTTACCTTGTTGAAGGCGATGTTCCCCTGGTGAGAAAAACGCAAATTGTTTCTGAATATGGGGAGCCGCTCACCTGGCAGACTCTCGATAAAATTGAAACCCCGCCGGAAAGTTATGCCCTTTGTCGCTGTGGCAATTCCAAGCATAAACCTTTTTGTGACGGAACCCATCAACGTGTTCCATTTGATGGAAAAGAAACTGCAATAACTGACGGCTCAGATGAAAATAAACGAAAGCTGCCAGGAGGAAAACATCTCATCGTTTATGTGGATAGTGACCTGTGCATGAGCTCGGGATTTTGTAACTTGCGGAATATTGGCATAGTGAACCTGGTGATCGATTCTGAAGACACGATGAAGCGCTCCTTAGCCATGGCGATGATCGAGCGCTGCCCCTCAGGCGCGCTTACCTACCAAATTGAACCTGATGAACCAGAAATTGAGCCAGACCTGCCTAAGCAGATAGCTGATTCAATCGAGATCACCTCCGACGGGCCGATCGAAGGACCACTGTGGGTGACAGGTTATATTCCAATTGTGCGTTCGGACGGGATGCCGTTTGTGGCGCGGAATCGGGTAACCCTTTGCCGTTGCGGTCAATCGCGCAACAAACCGCTGTGCGATGGCACACATCGGCATAATGCTGAATGGAAATCCTTCTGGAAAGAATAGCTGCAAGATAAATTTGGCTAAATAAAACGAATCAGACTGAGTGACCGCTTGGTCACATTATCTAGTCAGACGCCTTATTTTGTTTTATAGTTCGAAGATATGCTAAAACGTCCGCAGCGCGGACAGGAAGACTATCTACTCTCAGACCAATGGCATTATAAAGCGCATTGGTGATTGCGGGTGGGGTGGGGATGCTCACAATTTCACCAACGCCTTTAGCTCCAAACGGTCCACTGGTGGTAGGGTGCTCCTCTATGATAGAGATGACTTTTGGGCTATCCTGCATAGTGGGGATGTGGTAACGTGCTATTCGGTCTGTCTGAATGATGCCGTTATCAACCTTAAATTCTTCCATTAAAGCATGCCCCAAACCCATCACCACGCCACCTTCGACTTGCCCTTGGAAACCTAAAGGGTTGAGCACACGCCCAGCATCGTGCGCGGAAATGACCTGTAAGACCCTAATCTCTCCACTTTCTAAGCTTACTTCGATCTGAACCGCTTGGGCGCTGAACGAAAAGGCAAAGTGAATCGGATTGCCTTCGCCAAGCTCGTGAGTTTGAGGGGCAATGTAATTACGTCTGATAGAACGACCGGTGCTAGTGTGCTCAAGCAAAGAGGCAAGTTGTTGCCAGCTCATGTTGCGCATAGCCACCTTATCAAATTGCCCTTGTTGGTCAGGCGTACAGATTGCGCCCTGAGGAGTCAACTCAATCTGTTCTGTTGGGATATTCCAATATACAGCCAATGCGCTGAGCAAATGTTGGCGGAGATCACGCGCTGCCAATAAAGCAGCATTTCCAGTCACAAAGGTCTGACGCGAGGCAGTCGTTGGGCCGCTTTCCGGTGTAAGGTCGGTATCCATAACCAAAACATCAACATCATCAGGGCTGCGGTTCAAGGTTTCCGCTACCAAAAGGCGCAGCACAGTTACCAAACCCTGACCAATCTCAGCAGCTGCCGTGCGCACTTGCAAGCTACCATCCACACGTAGCTCCACATCTGCAGCGCCTTTATCTGGTCCGTTACCTCCCAAACCGGTATTCTTATAAGCTGCTGCAACTCCCCAACACGTAATGTAATCCTTACCGTCACGCCTAATCATCTGGGGTTTAAATGGCTCTGACCCTGCGATCCGGTGGAGGTGAGTTTCAATCTGATTAAGGCAATCCAATAAGCCAACGCTTTCTTCCAGAAGCTGTCCAGTATTTGTTTGGCTGCCCACTTGTAATGCATTAATTTTGCGCAAAGCAAGGGGATCCATGCCTAATTCCTGGGCTAACATATCCATCATGCTTTCGATTGCAAATGCTGATTGCAGCACCCCAAAGCCGCGGAATGCTCCTGCCGGCGGGTTGTTGGTATAAACCGCATAACAATCCGATTTCACAGAAGGGATTACGTATGGACCTACGGAATGGGTTGTGGCACGGGTCATCACCTTCTCGCCCAGTGAAGCATAAGCGCCTGTATCACCAAAAAGTTCGGTTTCAGCTGCCACGAGTAATCCGTTTCTTTTCGCGCCCAACTTGACACGAATTTGAGTAGCGTGCCGTTTAGGGTGCACGAGCAAACTTTCCCTCCGGGTGAAGAGCAATTTGACCGGTTTGCCAATGGCTTGCGCCAAGAGTGCCGCATGAATTTGTCCGGCGATATCTTCTTTGCCGCCGAAGCCACCGCCTGTTATTTGCCCGCGGATGCGCACCTTTTCTTCTGGGATGCCTAATGCAGCAGCGACCTGTTCACGGTCGGCATACGGGATTTGCGAACCGACATATACCTCCATGCGTCCATCAGCAAGTGGTACCGCAATGCTGCATTCTGGTTCCATAAAAAGGTGATCAGTAAAGGGCGTCTTAAAAGTATGCTCAAGTATGACTTCTGACTTGGTAAAACCTTCGGAAACATCGCCTTTGCGTACTTTAATATGCTTGAGCAAATTGCCATTGGGGTGTATCTGTGGTGCGTTTGGTTGAAGTGCGGCTTGCGGGCTAAAAAGCACCGGCAGCGGCTCCACTTCAAATTTGATCAGCTTGATGGCTTGATCGGCTATGGCTTGCGTTTCGGCGGCTACTAAAGCCAGCGCATCTCCCATATAGCGAATGCGTTCGCCAACGCCGACTAAGATTGGCCAATCTTTACTAAAAAGGCCATGTTCACGAGCGGCAGGCAGGTCCTCTGCAGTCAATATCGCATAAACACCTGGCAGTGACTTAGCTACTGAGGTGTCAATTTTGGTGAGAATTGCGTGCGGAACACCAGCGCGCAAAACACGCGCATAGAGCATACCCGGAAAGCTAAGGTCATCGGTATAAATAGCAGAACCTGTCGCTTTAGCCAGGGCGTCTGGGCGAGGTTGAGGTGTTCCAATAACATGTGTATGCGCGGGAACAGACTGAGGCTTAGGGGTGGGTAACGACTGACCTGTGCGCATCGTGTAAGCTGCTGCCAATACTGCTTGCAAGATAGCCTCGTAGGCTCCACAGCGACACAGGACGTTCTTAAGTGCTCCTTTTAGCTCTTCATAAGAAGGATCGGGATGAGATTGCAGGTAAGCGTAAGCTTGCATAATCTGAGCTGGTGTGCAGAATCCGCATTGTATGCTCCCATACTGGATGAAAGCATCCTGGAGAGGGTGCAAGCTCCCGGGGGTGGGGGAGAGGGCTTGCAAGCCTTCTATCGTCAGAATATTTTTCCCAATAGCCTTGCTAGCAGCTATTCGGCAGGACTTTACGGGTTTCCCATCGAGGAGCACGGTACAAACGCCGCAGTGACCCTCTCCACAACCAATTTTTGTGCCCGTTAAGTGCAGGCGTTGGCGCAATAAATCTGCTAAAGTTTCATTTGGAATCTCGGGAAAGGAATATGAACAGCCATTAACCGTCAAGGAAATATCTGCCATAGCGATATTATAGCCTATTGGCTTTTGGAATAGCCAAAAAAGAAGAAAGCGGCAGGAAGTGACCTGAAACTATGAGTTTTATTAATATTTTCGGAAAATGTCTAATCTAATCAAAGATTATGCTATAATACAATCTAGCAAAACATTTAGAAAAGGAGTTAGATATGAAAGGGAATGAAAAAGTAATTGAAACCTTGAACGATTTGCTCTCCGATGAGCTGACAGCGATCAATCAATACATCGTACATGCAGAAATGGCGGAAGATTGGGGATACCCTGTGCTGCATGAATCCGCTGAAAAACGCGCTATCACCGAGATGAAGCATGCCGAAAAACACATTGCACGGATCCTTTTTTTGGAGGGTCGGCCGATCGTAAGTAAACTCAAGAACATTCATATTGGTGAAGATGTTCCCAAGATGTACGAAAATGATCGTATGTCAGAACAAGAAGCTATCGAGAAGTACAACGCTGCCATCAAGCTGTGCGTTGAAGTTGGGGATAATGGCACCAAGGAAATGCTCGATGCGATTCTGCAAGACGAGGAAGATCATATTGACTATATTGAGGGTGAACTAGAAAAAATCTCTCAGATGGGATTGGCAGTTTATCTTACAACCCTAACCAAGTAAAGAACAAAGCTTCAAAAATACTCCGCCCGAGCAAGGGTGGAGTATTTTTTTATTTTATCAGGGCGGCCGACTACGGTTATTGGAAAAAGCTATTTTCAATTCGAGATTAGTCCCCTGAGCGAAAGGATAAAAAAGTTTACTTAGGTAAATAGATTGTAGAAAAACTGTGGGANNACAACCAAACCTCCAATTGCTAGGAGAGCACTAAAACCTAGAACAATATAATCCCAGCGGTGATACCGGAGTTCATAAAGCCAGGTGCGTTTGCCTTGACCAAACCCACGTAAATCCATCGCGTCAGCAATGTCTTCACTTGAGAGTATTGCGTTCATAGTCACTGGGATGATGAGCGGAGCCATTCTGCCAATTTTGCTGAAAACCCCACCTTTAATATCATCCAGCTCAAAACCTCTTGCCCGTTGAGCGTCCATAGTTACCGAGAAGTTTCGCGCTAAGCTGGGGATAAAGCGGATCGCTAACTCCGTAGTGTAAGCTAATTTATCCGGCATTCCTAAGCTGCTGAAGGTGGCACCATATGAGCGTGCATCCATCGTGTAAGGGATAAGGATAAAGTTCATCGAAATTCCTAAGACGCGTAAAATCTGGCAAGTGGCAAACCATAACCTTTCGACGGTAAGCCCAAAATGAANNACCACGCCGCCAGCACCTCCTCCGGTAATGATTGTATTAATCACAATCATCATGAAGAGCATAAATAATACCAGCCTCCAGCCGCCGCGGGTCTCTTTCCAGGTAGTGTTTCCTAAGCGGTACCAGATGAGTGCAATAATAAAATAGGTAAGTAAGAACATCCAATTCCAGGTGGAAGTGGCTGCAATAAGGAAAGCAAAAGAAAATATCCAACGTGCCCGCGGGTCAATATGATCCATGGGGCTATTGCGATATTTATAGCGCCAACTCACTAGCATAATTAAGAGAAAAAGTTAGGGCAGGCTAATATTCCAGCCTGCCCGATATTTTAGTCTCTGCCGCTCCTTTCCACGATTGCAGCGTAAGCAATCATCAAAAGGGGAACGAGGATCAGACCATTGATGATATCCGATAGAAAGGCTGGCAAGAAGTTGGCGAAAATTACTGTGTTTATATCTGCGCCAGATACCCACATTTCGGAAAGAGAAGCCAAACCCATTCCAGCTAGGGCTCCTAAAACTACAAATATCTCTGCTTTCCAGATGGATTTGCTGGCGCGGAAACTCTCAATAGTGGGATAAATCAAACCCGGGATGAGGCCTAACAAGCCATTGCCTAAATCCCACCAAAGCCAAAAGCCATAACCAGAGAGCAAATCTGCCAAAATATTGCCCACAAAGCCAGTGATAAACCCTACGATCGGACCGAAAGCCACACCAAAGAACATGGGTATAGCCACAGCAGGACGGATGGAAACATTCCCAGCCCCGGGTAATTGCAGCATATTGGTTGCGATAGCCAATACGGCATATAGCGCCGCACCAATGGCGGCATAAACAACTTGCTTGGTTTCAAAACCCCACAATTTCTTTTTTTCTTCCATGAGAACCTCCTTGTGAAAATAGATTGGTGAATGAGATAACTTTATTTTAATCTATAAATTGCGCTAATGCTTCAGCTCGTAAGAATTTGCCTGTTTTTGGGTATATTTGGAAGTTAAGCTCGAGCAAACTGGTGGCAACCAGCCGCCACTGGTTAATTTTTTGCCTATCTTGGAGAACGTCGAGAGGTTTTCCATCCGCTACAATTTCTCCATCATACAGCACAATAATGCGGTTAGCATAAATCAAAGCCAAGTCAAGATCGTGCGTGATAAAAATGATGGAATCAAAACCGGGCATTTGCAAAATCGAATCCATAAACGCCTGGTAATTCCAATAATCTTGGCCGGCGGTGGGTTCATCCATCATCAAAATGCGCGAGCGCATCGATAAAACCGCGGCAATACTCACGCGTTTTTGCTGCCCAAATGAGAGTGCGAGTGGGGGAGTTAGTAATTCTTCTTCTAAGTGCACCGTTTTAATTGCCCATTGTACGTTCTGGTCAATTGTATCTGGGTCAAAGCCCAAGTTTTTAGGACCAAAAGAAAGCTCTTCTTTTACCGTAGGTGCAAAAAGCATCTGGGAGGGGCTTTGGAAAACATAGCCGATCGTTCGGGCAGCTTTGGCTACAGTTAAAGTGTGCGTTTCCACACCTTCCAGAAGTACTTTGCCCTTTGNNCTTTGTCGGTTTGAGCAGCCCCAAGGCTTGTTTTACTAGCGTGGTTTTCCCTGAGCCGTTGTGCCCCAAGATGGCAATGACCTCGCCAGCATGGATCTTGAGATTAATATTGTGCAACACTTCTGGCGCATCGTCATTATAGCGAAAATGAACCTGCTGAAATTCAATTAACGGATTACTAGTATCTAACGGTGGAACTGCTGGTTCGAAATTGGGCTGTGGCTCGGCTTTAGCGCGTTCAACAACGACTTGGGCTGGTAATTTAATTTTGTGATAATCTACCACTTGAACAAGGCCTTGAATATCGCCATGAAAGCGAATTCGACCGTCTTCCATATAGACGACCCGCTCTGGTTCGATGGTTAAGACATCCTCAACCCGATGTTCGACGAGCATAATCGCCATGCCCTGATCGGCAAGCTCTCGGAAGAGGTACAAGGCTTCCCGTGCAGAGGCTGGGTCGAGGCTTGCCAAGGGTTCATCTAAAAGCAAAATTTTGGGCTGCATGGCTAACACACCTGCCAGTGCCACCTTTTGTTTTTCACCGCCAGAGATACCGAAAGTTTCTTTGTCGCGTAAGTGTAAAATGTGCAAACGCTCTAAGGCAGCTTCACCTCGGCGGATCATTTCCTCGCGCGGTATACCTAAATTTTCTAACCCAAAGCAAACCTCATTGAGCACATAGCTACCCAATATCTGCCTTTCGGGATCTTGCAACAGCGTGCCCACTTTTTGAGAAATTTCTGCTAACTTCATCCCCGCATTGCTTTGCCCATAAATTAAGATATCTCCCGAAAGCTTGCCTCGATAAGAATGCGGGATGAGACCATTGATGCAACGCAGTAATGTGGTTTTGCCGCACCCGCTGGAGCCGGCTAACAGCATCACTTCGCCTGGATGTAATTCTAAAGAGATAGCATGGATAGCTGGCTCGGTGCGAGATCGATATTGGAAAGATAAATCACGAATGACCAGCGGTAAAGGATCTGCATCAGCCATTGAGGTGGACCTCAACAATATCATCAATCTGCGCAGAAAGAGCCTCTTGCGCGCTGCCATTCACCTGAGCAATCTCGATATAGCCCTCGCTATCTTCCAGCGCCACCAGCTCACCGGGCTTGGCATGCCCATAAGACGGCACAAGACCATGGAGGGTGTAGCCGCGTACTGTAAAAGTAACATTGGGGGCATTCTTGACCCATGCAGCGGGCAAATCTGTGGTTATGTTCCCAAATACATCAGCTAAAAGGATATGAGCCTGATAGCCTTGTGGAGTGCGTATAGGTTTAGGTAAGGGTGTGCGCACAATTTCGCTGATAGGCGTGCCGAGTTCACTGAGGGGAACGCCAGCCGCGAGATGTGCGCCGCAAGGAGCAAAAATATCGCGTCCATGGAAGGTATGGCTCACGTTTTTCAGCCAAAATTGAGGCTGATCAAGACAGACTAACTGAATAGATTCTCCCGCAGCCTCTGCATCCTCCAGTAGGGGAGTGAGCAAGCCGTTATCAGGCGCAATAAAGAACTGACTGCCAAAACGTGCGCCAATAGCTCGACGTTCAGTGCCGACGCCCGGGTCGATAACCGCGATGTGCACGGAACCCGAAGGAAAAAATGGCACCGCGCGCCACAATGCAATGGCACCCTGACGGACATCCTGCGGGGGAATTTCGTGGGAGATGTCGGCAATCTGTGCATCGGGAGCAATGCCCCAAATTACACCTTTCATCGTGCCAACGAAGCCATTTAAATTACCAAAATCTGTTGTTAGGGAGATAACGGTCATGCTCTAAGATTAACCTTAGGATAATAATACGTCAAGGGAAATCCTCATTGAACTGGTTTGCGGAAAGTACTTCAAAAAATCGCGCCAAAACTTGCTCAAAAAAGCACAAATTCCCCTTGTATTTCGGAAAAATCGATGTATACTAAATATGTTAGTTCAGTGTACTAACTAACTCATATCGGAGGTGAGTTTTGACCCCTAAGAAAGCGACCCAACAGCTTACCAAGCAACATAACCGCGATCTTGTTCTTAGAACGATTATCGAAAATCAACAAATCAGCCGCGCTGATATCGCCCGTGCAACCAAACTTACCCGAGCTACTGTCTCCGAGGTTGTCTCTGGATTGATGGCAGAAGGCTTGGTGGAGGAGGTGGGCTTGGATACCTCTGGCAATGGTAAGCCTTCTATATTGCTTAGCTTAGTGCCTGATTCGCGTTATCTGATTGGTTTGAACCTTGGTCAGGATAAATTCATTGGCGCAATCGTCAACTTAAGTGGTGAAATCAAAGAAACGGTAGAAGTCCCTATTGTGGGCAGCGATGGTGAAAAAGCACTCCAATTTGTATATGAGATTCTCAATCAATTGCTGGCTAAAGGTTGGGAGCCTATCATCGGTATCGGTATTGGTACGCCAGGTCTGGTCAACACACGTGAAGGCAAGGTTGTCGATGCCGTTAATCTCGACTGGGAAGATTTACCTCTGGCTTCTCTACTTCAGGAAAGATATGGATTGCCAGTGTCAGTTTTAAATGACAGCCAGGCGACTGCAATTGGGGAGTTCGTCTATGGAGGGCACCGTTCTGAAAGCAATTTGATCGTTATCAACGTCAAACATGGTATTGGTGCTGGGATATTAATCAATGGACAGCTCTTTCAGGGGGATGATGGCAGTGCTGGCGAAATTGGGCATGTGCGTGTGCATGGAAATGATTTACCTTGTCGTTGCGGGCAAATTGGCTGCTTAGAAACGCTTGCCAGTGCCCAAGCTGTGGTTAGAAGGTATAAGGAACTTTCCGCTGAAGCTCAGCTGATAAGTCTGGATGAGGTTGAGAAAAAATTTGTGGAAGGTGATGGCAATGCACGCCAGGTTGTTTTGGAAGCTGGTCGTTACTTAGGCGAGTTTATTGGGTTTCTGGCTGCCACGCTTAATATTCAAGAAATTATCCTTACTGGCGATATGACCCGCTTTGGCGAGCCTTGGTTGAACGCTGTGCGGCAAGCTATGCTGCACAGCGCTTTGGAACGCCTTACTCAGAATACGCAATTGGAAGTGGGAGAGCTGGATTACCGCGCTTGTATTTTAGGTGCGGCAGCCCATTTTCTCATGGATGGTTATGCCCTTCTATTTAGACAAGCTGAAAGTTAGCCATGCTTAAAGAATTAATCCGACCCGCTATTTTGCCACCGCTTGATGCCGCTTTTCAGCCTGCTGCGCTCAGTAACCGATCGTTTCGCAGCCTCGCAGCGCGTGAGGGTGTGCCTTTTGTCATTGGTTTAGAACGCAAAGGGAATGAACTTTCGCGTTATGAAACCACAGTATTTCCAGAGGGGCATCCACATTTTGCCCAGAATTATGCTTACATAGAACGCTTGGTTAAATTTTTGTTATGGCAGCATGGCGGCTATCGCATCTATTTAGGTGGATCAAAAGCGTTGGGCGAATATATTCGCGACCTGTACTCCCATAATGGTGAGCGTGCTTTTGATTCTAGGTTTATGGGTGACCAGGTTTATGAGGCTGGATTTGAGGTGTGTGTATGTACTCCGGAAGAAGTTCCGGCGGAAAAAGAGAGCGGCAAAATGCTCGGTGGTCATTGGGATGGCTGCCGGGTAGGCTTTGACTTAGGAGCCTCAGATTACAAATTAGCCGCGGTGATCGATGGTGAATCGGTTTTTAATGAGGAAACTATCTGGGAGCCGCAGAAACATTCTGATCCGAGCTATTACTACCACGAAATTTTAAATGCTTTGCAGCGCGCAGCCTCAAAGATGCCGCGCTTGGATGCGATTGGCGGGAGCTCAGCCGGGATATACATTGATAATCGCCCGGTAGTTTCCTCTCTTTTCCGCGCAGTACCGCCAGAGCACTTTAGCGCGATCAAGGACTTATTCATCAATATTCAAAAGGAAATGGGTGTTCCGCTAGATGTCATTAATGATGGCGATGTAACTGCTTTGGCAGGCGCTATGTCCATCGGAGAGGGGTCCATTCTTGGGATTGCGATGGGCTCCAGCGAGGCATCTGGATTTGTTGATGCGGACATGCATATTACTGGTTGGTTGAATGAGTTAGCCTTTGCGCCGATTGATTACAGCTCTGAAGCACCGATTGACGCTTGGTCAGGAGATCGCGGTTGTGGGGCTTCGTATTTTTCTCAACAAGCTGTTTTTCGTCTTGCACCTCGCGCTGGTATTGATATTCCAGCGGAGCTAAGCGATGCAGAAAAACTAAAGTATGTGCAGGAAAAATTAGAAGCAGGCAATGAAGGGGTAATAAAAATATGGCAAAGCATGGGAGTTTATCTCGGCTATGCCTTGGCGCATTATGCGGATTTTTACGATTTCAAACATGTCTTGATTGTCGGCAGATGTACTTCTGGCTGTGGAGGCGAGCTTCTCGTGGAAGGCGCAAAAGCAGTCCTGGAAGCGGAATTTCCTGAATTATACAAAAGTATCACGCTGCATCTCCCCAATGAAAATTTCCGCCGGCTTGGTCAGGCGGTTGCAGCAGCCAGTTTGCCAGATTTGAGTGAGAGTAGACAATGAAATTTAATTCTAAAACTGCTGAAGTTTATATCCCCAACGGTTTGCCCCTTGAGCAAGCCTTAGCGCGTACGACGCACCTATGTATTGCTGCGCACCAGGATGATATTGAAATTATGGCCGCTCAGCCGATATTGGCATGTTTCCATCAGGCAGATAAAGCCTTCACCGGTGTAGTTGTCACTGACGGGCGCGGCTCACCTCGGGACGGTCTCTATAAAGATTACACGGATGAAGCGATGCGCTTGGTCCGCTTTGGCGAGCAGCGCAAAGCAGCTGATGTGGGTGAATATGCTGCCCAGGTGCTGCTCGATTACCCAAGTAAAATGGTTAAGGACCCTACCCGTAATGAGCTCGTGGAAGATTTGATCACGCTCTTGCGGGCAACCAAACCCAAAGTCGTTTACACCCACAACTTAGCTGATAAGCACGATACGCACGTGGCTGTTTCCCTTCGGCTCATTCAAGCCCTGCGCCACCTAGAGCCTGCCGAACGCCCTGCACAGGTTATAGGCTGTGAAATTTGGCGCTCGTTAGATTGGATGGTGGACTCAGAGAAATTCGTAATGGATGTTTCTGAGCATCAAAACTTGCAAGCAGCTTTACTGGGTGTCTTCGATTCACAAATTGCTGGGGGTAAGCGCTACGATGCAGCTGCGTTAAGCCGGCGGCTGGCAAATGCCACCTTTTTTGAATCCCATGCAGTGGATAAATCCAATGGTTTGATCTTTGGGATGGATTTAACCCCGCTTATTCAAGATCCCAGCTTGGATATATCTAGTTATGTCCTGGAGTACATTGATCATTTCAGCCAGGATGTAACCTCACGGATAGGGCGACTTAGTGCGTCCGCAAATTCCTCGGCAGAAAGATGAAAGGAGGATAAAGGAAGGTTTTTAGATTGTTATGCCCAAATTAAACTTTAAAACTTTTAATCAAACATACAAAAAAGGAGAATTAAGATGCGAAAGAATATTTACTTAGTATTGTCAGTGTTCATAGTCTTAGGCTTGATCCTGACAGCTTGTGGTGGAACCACCACTACACCGACGGAAACAACGGCTCCTACCACTCCAGTGGAAGAAAGCGAAGAACCTGCTGAAACAACCGCGCCAACGGAGCCTGTTGCCGAAAAAGTCACACTGAAAATTTACCTATTAGACTATACGCCGGATACAATTGAATGGCTAAAGAGCGAAATCAACCCTGCTTTTGAAGCCGCACATCCTGGCGTAACCGTTGAAATCACTGAGGGTACCTGGTCCGGCTGGGATACAACTTTCAGTGGCTTCTTTGCGGCAGGCGAAGGTCCCGATATCATTAACCTTGGGTCGGAAATGAATACGCTCTATGGCGAGAGCTTAGCCGATATGGATCCCTACTTAGGGGAGGCTGCCTGGCCAGAGATCACCAATTTTGGGCCAGCGCTGGAAAATGCCAAATATGATGGCAAGATACGTGGATTGCCAATTTTCACCGCACCGCGTTATGTTTTCTGCCGAACAGACATCATGGAAGCTGGTGGATGGACTACCGGGACCCCAAAGAACTTTGCCGAGTGGGTTGATTTTGCGGATAAGTTCTCGATTGTGGATCCTGCCACGAATTCTTTGGTGCAGCAAGCACTTGTCCCAGTGGATGCTGCCTCGATGGCTGATTGGCAGTGGTGGCTGCTAGTGTTCTACTCTCTGGGTGGAGAACTCTACAAAGAGGATGGCACTCCTAACTTCGACTCCCCAGAAGCTTTGGCAACCACCCAGTTTATGCTGGATATGCGCCAGGCTACCTATGGACCTGCATCCGATGCTGTTGGAACACTACCGACTGGTCAGGGTTCAGTGATTGACCGTGATGACACCACTGGGAAAGACAACGGCGCCGTCTGCTTGGCTCATTCTGGCTGGGCTGCGCCTGCATTTGACCGCCCCATCTGGGAAAGCATCAGTATTGATCCCTTCTATGGGGATTCCCCGAACTTCCCCGAAAGTATGCCCGTTGTTTTAGGCTTCAATGACTGGCTTGCGGTACCAGAATATAGCCAGAACAAGCAGTTAGCTGCTGACTGGTTGAAGTTAGCGCTGAGCAAAGAAGGCGATAATAAGTGGTGCGAAACCATGGGTCTAATCCCGGCTCGAAACGATTCCCAATACGGTTTTGTGGTTGAATCACCGCAGTTGAAACGTGAAGCAGAGCTGGCAGCACAGTATGGCGTTGGTTTTGCCGGCATTAAGGAATCAGCTAAACTTTCCACGATAATGCAGGATGCTTTAGGCAAGCTGATTACCGAAGAATTGACCCCAGAAGAAGTCGTCGCTAAGATTCAACAAGAATATAGCGACGCGCTCAAATAGTTTTTACCTCGTTGATAGGGTTGAAGAGGGTAATCTTTTCAACCCTATCCTAACTAAAGGAAAAATTATGCCGGATAATCCTTATATAAATTTATTAGTCACTGCAGGGTTGACAATTTTGTTTATCATTGGCAGCAGTTATGGGTTGGGTACATTAGCCCGAGCGATTGTGCGAGCTCGTGGTGGCACACCAAAGCATCAACAAAACACCTTCGCTGGCTATTTTTTTGCTGCACCATGGATTATTGGCTTTTTGATTTTCGTGGTTGTTCCTTTGGGTCTCTCGCTCTACTGGAGTTTCACGGATTACCGCGTGACTTTCACTCATGCTCCCAATTGGGTTGGCTTAGAAAACTATATCCACTTGATAACTAAAGATAGCGGTTTTCGCGCTTCGATAGTGAACACGCTTTATTACACCATCATCGGTCTACCACTCCAAATGGGCATTGCTTTACTTTTAGCCGTCTTACTCAATCAAAAGATGAAAGGTGAGCGCGTATTCCGGATGGCCTTCTACTTACCCGTTGTTTTAGGTTTCAATGCCGCGGTGCTATTGGTGTGGAGGTTGATGCTTAACACAGGCACAGGCATTATCAATCAAATCATCCGTTCGATTACCACTTCTGTTCCTGCTATTGGATATGTGGTTCGAGCGGGAATTTACGTTCACGAAGTTATCAATGCCTTTTTCCTTGGGATCACGAATGGGAACTTTAATTTATTGAACAAAGTTATCGAGACAGGATTTCCGGCGGCTAACCGGGTGCCGCTTTGGGTGCAGAGTCCGCTTTGGTCGAAGATGCCCATCGTATTGCTTATGATTTGGGGCTGTGGCACGATGATGTTGATTTTCCTGGCAGGTTTGAATAATATTCCGAGAGAACTTCAAGAGGCTGCCGAGGTAGATGGAGCTTCTGGTTGGCAGCGCTTTTGGAGGATTTCTTTCCCATTGCTTAGCCCGTATATTTTTTATAACCTGATTGTTGGGCTAATTTCTACCCTGCAAATCTTTGAACCCATTTATGTGCTTTATCGTGATAATCAACCCTTAGTGCCCTCAGCTATCTCTATGGTCTATTACCTGTGGCAAAAGACATTCAGCCATTTCGAAATTGGTTATGGCTCGGCAATTTCATGGGTGATTATGATCATCATTCTGATTATTACGCTCATCCAGTTCCGATTGCAAAACCGCTGGGTTACTTATGATATCTATTAGGATTTTGAAATGAAGCGAAATTGGCAAATCGTCAAAAGTATTGTGCTTTATATCTTATTGACTGCAGCAACCATCATGATGTGTTTTCCGTTGTTCTGGATGATTTCATCATCCTTGAAAACCATTAGCGAGACCAATTCACCCGGAATTGTTTGGATCCCTGCCCAACCATCGCTGCAAGCATACCTCGATTTATTACAGAACCCTACTTTTTTACGCGTCTACTTTAACTCTGTATTCACGACTACCTTAGCAATTGTGGGCACCCTCATATCTATAGCAGCAGTTGCTTATGCTTTTAGCCGCATTGAATGGCCTGGTAGAGATATCGTTTTCTTTGTGATGCTTTCCACCATGATGATTCCGCCTCAGGCGCTCATCGTGCCCCAGTATGTGCTTTTCAACAAAATCAACTGGGTTGGCACATTTAACCCCATTGTCATTCCAGGTTATTTTGCTGGCGGGGCATCGATGGTTTTTCTATTGCGTCAATCTATGTCTCAGATTCCCAAAGAATTAGACGAATCCGCTTTTGTAGATGGCGCTAGTCACTTTCAGATTTGGTGGAATATCATCTTGCCCTTGGTGAGAGCGCCACTCGCTACTGTCTCCACTTTCCTTTTTGTAGGCTTATGGAATAACCTTTTAGGTCCTTTGATGTACTTACAAAGTGTTGGTCTGTACACTTTACCTGTCTATACCTCGACTCTCTATAATATCAACCAGACTGTTCAACCCTGGCCAACAATTATGGCTGCAGCCGTGCTCACAACAGTCCCGCTCATCATCGTTTTTTTCTTTGCGCAGCGGTACATCCTGGAAGGAGTTGTGGTCACTGGGATGAAAGGTTAGCATGGACCTGAGCCAGACCTTGGGGCAAAAGCTGTTATTAGCTTTTGAAGGTAAACAAAGCCCTTCGAAGGAAATCGTTCAAGCTCTAAAGAGCTATCAACCTGCAGGTATAACCTTATTTTGTAGTTTGAATATCGAAAACCCGCCTCAGGTGCGCCACCTAACCGAAACACTTCAACTGCAAGCTCGAGAAATTGGAATACCTATTTTGCTTATTGCCGCAGATCAGGAAGGCGGGCAGCTTATGGCAGTTGGGGAGGGGACAACGCATTTGCCAGGAAACATGGCGCTTGGCGCTAGTGGATCGGTTGAGTTAGCGCGTCGTGCAGGTGAAGTCCTGGGCAGTGAGTTAGCGGCGATGGGTATTAACGTCGATTATGCCCCGTGCGCGGATGTCAACGTCAATCCACACAACCCAGTTGTTGGTATTCGTTCCTTTGGAGAGAATCCCGAAAAAGTTGCCCAGCTAACTGCTGCAATGATCGCAGGCATCCAATCCCAAGGCGTCGCTGCGACAGCTAAGCATTTCCCGGGCCATGGTGATGTAGCTAACGATTCGCACTATGGCTTGCCAACTTTACCGCATTCCTTAGAAAGGTTGCAAAAGGTGGAATTACCTCCTTTTCGGGCAGCCATTAGCGCAGGCACAAAATTGATCATGACAGCGCATATCAGTTTACCAGCCTTGGATGGACCTGATGCACCTCCAGCTACGCTTTCAAGGAATATATTGCAAAACCTGCTGCGCCGGCAGCTTGGCTTTGAAGGGGTTATCGTGACGGATGCTATGGATATGCGCGCTATCCGCCAAGGAGAGTTCCTTGGTCAGGAGGCTATCCGAGCCGCCCAGGCTGGAGCAGATCTGCTCCTGCTCACGGCAGACCCCAAAGATCAAGAGCGTGTTGCCACAGCACTTGCCCAGGCTCTCAAATCGGGAGAGCTTGATTTAGTAGAGACACAAAATTCAATCAAGCGCATCTTGGAATTAAAGCGCTGGCTCTCAATACATGCCACTATGCCGGAATTAAGTGTGGTCGGATGCGCTGAGCATGCTCAGGTTGCGCAAGAGATTGCTGAGAATTCGATCACTTTGGTTCGGGACCGCCAAAGAATCCTCCCAATTCAGCTGAGCACTAACCAACGAATCGCCTTGCTTGTTCCAGAAATAAAAGATCTAACCCCAGCTGATACCTCATCTTATTTGAAGCTCAGCTTGGCGGATGCACTTAGAGAATATCATCCCTATGTGGACGAGTTCGTCTTTCCCTTTAACCCTCAGGAAAAGGACATTGCTGCATTACTCCAACAAGTGGAAAAATATGCTTTGGTAATCATTGGGACACTAAATGCATACGGCCAACCTGGCCAGCAAGCGCTTGTGCATGAAGTGATGAAACGCCGTGTTCCCACAATTGTAGTGGCAATGCGCTTGCCTTACGATTTAGCCGCATTCCCAGAGGTTTCTACTTATCTTTGCACTTATAGCATCGTTGAGCCTTCTATGCAGGCATTGGCAAAAGCGATGTTTGGCTTTGCTGAATTTAGGGGGAGGTTGCCTGTAACAATCCCTGGCTTATAATAATATCCAATCCAACTAAAGGCCAATAAGTTCTATATTCGCGAATCAGTGGGGTTGATAGAGCATTATTTTCTATCCTGATCAAGAATTTAATATGTTGTTTACAAACAGTAAATATCATCTTGACAAACGGCTTAAGTCTATTAAAATAATTGATATATACACTAAATGGATTGCTCCAAAAAAGTGAAGGAATATGTACACAGAGAAAATGGAGTTTTACAGATCACTCAAAGCAATATTCCTGCATATTGATAACGCAGAAAAAGCGTTTTTAAACCAATTTAAGCTTTCCGTACCACGTTTCTATACCCTCTACCATATTTACAATCACCCTGGGATCAATTATATTGATCTCACTGACCTACTGCTTTGCACCAAGAGCAACACAACGCGCATCGTGAGAAGTCTACAAAAGGAAGGCTTGATCGATCGCAAAAATCACCCGGATGACGGCCGCAGTTTCCAGCTATTTTTGACCGATGCTGGAAAAGATTTATTTGAGCGCATCTATCCACAATATTTAGCCCATATCAATTGGTTAATGTCTCATTTTACTGATGCTGAGCTGAACCGTTATTCTTTGATGGGCTATTCCATTGAAAACACCTTAGCCGAAGCGATTCTCGGAGGGCATTCCGCACAAGCAGAGCCACGCTATGCTGTAACACAAACGCTGCAAGAGCAAAGTTTCCCTCTGAATTGCGCGGCTGAGATGTCTGATTATCAAGGCGAAACGCCAAACTATTCAAATCTATTCAAAGGAGAATGATATGAAGAAAAGTTTCACTTTAATTGCAGTCTTTTTGATTGCATCTCTTTTGCTTGGTGCTTGTGCACAAGCAACTGAAGCCCCAACCGAAGTACCAACTGAAGCTCCAACCGAAGCTCCCACTGAAGAAGTGGCTGAGCCCGCCGGAAAATTGGTGGTCTGGGCAGATGACACACGGGCGCCAATCTTGGACACACTGAAAGAAGACTTCTTGGCACAGACTGGTGTTGAACTGGAAGTTGTGCTGAAGTCTGCTCTACGTGATGACTTCCAGCTTTACGCCCCTGTTGGTGAAGGCCCGGATATTCTCTTCGGTATCCCGCACGACCAAGTTGCTACTATGGTGGCAAATGGTTTAATTGCACCGGTTGACCTGGGCGACAAAGCGCAAGATTTTGTCCAATCTGCCCTCGACGCCTGCATCTATGATGGTGTGCTCTACTGCATGCCCTATGCCACAGAAAACCTGGCTTTCTTCTATAACACCGATCTAGTAGAGACGCCCCCCGCAACTTGGGATGAAGTCGTAACCATCGGTGAAGCGCTGAAAGCCGAAGGTAAAGTCGATTACATTATGTCCGTAACCGGAACCACTTATGACCTCTATCCTTTGTTTACTGCCTTCGGTGGCTACATCTTTGGCAAAGACGCCAATGGTAACTGGAACGACCAGGACTTGGGCGTCGATAGCCCTGGTATGATTGCTGCGGTCGAATGGTTAGTCGAGAATGTGAACAAGGGCAACTTGCCGACCGACTGGGATTGGGCGAACAACCATGCTCTGTTTGAGACTGGCAAGACCCCATTTATTATGGCTGGTCCTTGGGCATTGGACCGCATTCGCGAATCTGGAATTCCTTATGCTATTACCAACTTCCCAGCTGGACCTGCGGGTGAAGGCTATCCCTTCTCCGGTGTGCA
>DICP01000003.1:18025-30764 GCA_002417685.1 Candidatus Mesolinea sp. UBA5823 | reverse complement strand
GAGATCATGACCGCTCTCTATGAGAAAGGTCAGCGACCATCTGCTTATCTCCCTGTCCTCGAAAAATCGGATGATCCTGACCTCCTTGCTTTTGGTGAAGCGGGAAGAAATGCTACACCTATGCCTGCCATTCCTGCGATGGGTTCTGTTTGGACAAGCTGGGATGCTGCGGTTGTTTTAGCACGAGATGGCAAGATGACCCCAGAAGAGGCTCTCAAGGATGCGGCTGCTAAGATTCGCAACCTAATTGCGAATCCGTTGTATGGAATGGTCAATGTGCCAGGCTCTTATCAGTCACAGGTGGGTTGCGATGGCGATTGGCTGCCTGATTGCGCTGCGACTGCCATGAAGAAAGGTGATGATGGCAAATGGCACAGTGGTCCGTTTGAACTAAAAGCCGGTGACTACGAAGTCAAAGTCGCTTTAGACGGCAGCTGGACGGTTAACTATGGTTCGGACGGCAAACAAGATGGCCCCAACTATACCTTCAGTCTAACAGCTGACGGTACTGTGGAATTCATCTACGATGAAGCCACACATATGTTGGAGATCGTCGTTAAGTAACATTGCTTTTGAAAAGAAGGTTGAGGAAGAAATTCCTCAACCTTCTGTTTATTGTTTAAGTTTTGGCACATCCCAGTGCCAATGAGGAGGCATAAATGGCAATTGCGGATTCCTCAGAAGGAAAGCCTGTCCCCAAGAAATTTTCTCTAACCACCGTTCTGTGGAAAATATTAATCCTGGCATTCGATGCCGTAGGCGTCTGGTTCATTGTTCAAGCTATTTCTTTAGGTTATGTTGAGCTCGCGATAATCGTGGGCATCATTGTTGTTGGATTTAATATCATCTTTACCCTCGACAAGGGTTATCCTTTTAGGTGGATGGCACTGGGTTTGGCTTTTTTGGTTATGTTTAATATTTACCCCATATTTTTCACCGTGTATATCGGCTTTACCAATTATGGGGATGGGCATTTACTGACCAAAAAACAAGCTTTAGCTCAGATTCAGAAAGTAACGTATTTACCGGAAGATGCCAAAACCTACTCTTGGACGGCTTATAGATCTCCAGAAGGGGATTATGCTCTTTGGCTGGTAGATAATTCAGATGGACAGACTTATCTAGCAAAACCCGGAGAGGAAATCATCCCTGCCAAACCTGGAGATCCCGGGATTGGGGAGGCAGATACTAAAGGGATCCCAGTTTCATTGGAAGGTTACACCCGTCTGACTGGCTTACAAGCAGCTGCCAATAAAGATCTTCCAAACATTAAATTTGGTATAGAAGGGGAAAAGACGGTTCAGGTTCGCACGTCGAACGAAGCCGCCGAGCTCGAGATTAGATTTGTTTACGATGAGGCTACTGATACTGTCATCGATCAATCTAATGGAGATATATATTTCAATAAGGAAGGCACGTTTACTACCAAAGACGGGAAGACGATCAGTCCAGGTTTTCGTGCTACGGTCGGTTGGAAGAATTTCCAGGAAGTCTTTAATAGTCCCGCCCTCAGGGGCCCACTATTAACTATGTTGGTTTGGAACTTTATCTTTCCAACCCTAAGCGTGCTCACCACGTTCGCATTAGGCTTGGCGATATCGATCATGTATAACGAGGAAGGCTTTCCGCTAAAGAAACTTATTCGAACCCTTCTTTTGATTCCTTACACCATCCCAAGCGTAATTTCTATTTTGATCTGGCGTGGTATGTTCAATACCGAATTTGGAGTGATCAACCGCATGTTGATTGATTTAATCGGCGTTGCTCCACGGTGGACTTCAGAACCCTTCTGGGCACGCACGGCTGTAATCCTAGTCAATCTTTGGTTAGGTTTCCCTTACATGATGCTCATCACGAGTGGTGCATTGCAGTCCATCCCGTCAGAAATTTATGAGGCGGCTGTGGTTGATGGAGCCAGTGGGTGGCAGCGATTTTGGAAAATTACCCTCCCTCTCCTTTTAGTGAGCGTGGGTCCATTGCTGATTTCATCTTATGTCTTCAACTTTAACAACTTTAACTTAATCTATTTGCTTCTTGGAGGCGGCCCGCCCATTCCAGGCGCCGCCACGCAAGCCGGCTACACAGATATTTTGATCAGCTACATCTATAACTTAGCTTTTGCTCCTGGCGGGCGTGGCGTACGCTATGGCTTGGCTTCAGCGATGTCTATGATGCTGTTCATTATTGTGGGAGCCATTACCTTGTTCCAGTACCGCTTCACGAATATGTGGGAGGAGGTGAGTGAAAATGTCTAACATTGCTCAAACCTACAAAAGGCTTCGTAGCTCACAGAAGTTCCAAAAGCAATTTGGGGTTGCTATTCGCCTAATCATCGCAGTCATATTGATTGCATTTTCGATCTTCCCAGTGTTGTGGATCGTTTCAGCCTCCTTTGATAACGCAAACTCGTTGGCAACCCAAAGCCTGATTCCAGCGAATGCTGGTATTAAAAATTACCAACGCCTCTTCAACATGGATCCAAACTTTTCTTTTGGGGAGCTGAATTATTGGACTTGGTTATGGAATTCAATTAAAGTCTCTGGGATAAATACCATCCTGGGAGTGTCAATCACGACTATGGCAGCTTATGCATTCTCGCGGCTGCGATTCAAGGGTCGGGTGCCAATTCTCAAGGGTCTATTGCTTATTCAGGTGTTCCCCAACCTGCTTGCCTTAGTTGCAACTTTCGCCCTCGTTTCGAATATTGGGAATATCGTACCANNACCAGCTTTGGGACTCAACACCCACGCCGGTCTAATTATGGTCTACTTGGGCGGCTCGATGGGTATGAATATTTGGCTGGTGAAGGGTTATATGGATACCATCCCGAGGGATATCGACGAATCTGCACATGTGGACGGCGCTAATGACTGGCAAGTCTTCACCAAGTTGATCTTACCATTGATGCGACCTATCCTCGTGACTATTGGAATTCTGAGCTTCATCGGCACCTATGGAGACTTCTTAATGGCCAGAGTGCTGCTCAATGACTCCAGCAAATATACATTGATGGTCGGGTTGCAGCTCTTTACCGCTGGACAGTTTGATAAAAAGTGGGGTGTGTTTGCTGCCGGTGCGCTGATTGGAGCGCTGCCGATCATGCTTCTTTACTTTGTCCTTCAAGACCAAATTGTTGGCGGGCTTACCCGAGGCGCGGTGAAAGGCTAAAACAACAAATCTCCTAAAAATTAAACCAAAAATGAGATTGATCCAGATAAGATCAATCTCATTTTTAATTTTGAGGCTGTTAAGGAGTGATCTAAACGTTTATTCATACTTTAGCGCCGAAACCGGCACGAGCGTGGCGGCATTGAGCGAAGGGTACAAGCCAGATATTAAACCAACAATAGTCGCAAAGACAATTGCGAAAATGGGAAGCCAGAAGGGCGTAACTGTTGCGAGCATCGTGTTTCCCATATAGCCTTGAGCGGAGGCTTGACTGGCTAAATACGAGGCGGAAAAAATATTGATCAGCTTGCTGGCCCCCCATCCTAAGATGGAGCCACCCACACCCCCAACAAAACCAATTCCGCTCGCTTCTCCGAGGAAAATTGCCAAAATGTTATTGTTGGTTGCGCCGATCGCCTTCATAATCCCAATTTCGCGCGTGCGTTCGAGTATGGACATAGTCATGGTATTAGCGATACCAATGGCAGCCACAAGCAGTGAGATTGCGCCGATGCCGCCAAAAATAACTTGCATGGTGGTAAAGAAGCTGTTGATCCCTTGCACCATTGATTGGGGTGTATAAGCCTGCAGCCCTAAACCGGTAATTTGATCAGCAACATCTAATACAATCTGGGGGCTTTCGGCTTTCACAATGACTTGATTGTAGCCTTCCTTTTCGCGATTTATCCGCTGCCCTCGCCCCCATTCATTCCAACGCGTAATTTCGTCCAAAGTCATGTACATGCTGTAATCAGCTTCTCCGCGGGTTTCTTGCAACACGCCAGCCACTTCCATGCGATAGGTACGCCTAGTTTCCCCCCCTTCCTCATTCCACTTGATGAGTGTGACATTAAGAATCTTACCCATCAAATCAGGCGGATCAATGGGTCCTTCATCGTAGCGTTGATTAGGGTCATAGAAATTGCGATTAACATAAGCGCCAACAATGATTTTACCCATGCCAAGTTCTGTGGTTCCCTGAGATGCTGCCAAGTTCATCTCCTTAAGATCGGACACACTTACGCCTTGAATATTCCCCCATGAGGATAGTTTATCTAATTTGATTTCCGTTCCGACACTAAGGTAATCTTGGATAATCACCCGTTCCACACCGGGAAGGGCTTCAATTTCTGAAATCTTTGAAGGCGTTAGCAAAACAGCATCTTGTTGTTCTTGCTGAGATCCGCCTATCATAACCATTCCACCCATTTCTCCGCCATAGGTTGGATATACCATGATGCTTGAAAGGTCACTAATGCCCCAGAGGGATTCCGTGGCAGCTTTTTGTAAACCAGCACCTAAAGAAACTAGGGTTACGACAGCGGCTGTGCCAATCATTACACCAATTGCAGTGAGCAACACCCGCCCTTTGCGCCGGCTGAGGTTAGCCACAATCAAACTAATTAAATCCGAAAACCGCATAACTTATCCTTTAGATTCGCTCTCGCTAAAAATATTCTTCAGCCTTCTATTTCCTTGGGACGATAATTTCACCGGATGGAAACGTTTCCTCGCCGCCAGAAGGAACACTTGGAGGAACAGGTTCGCTGCTGGTGCCGATCCCTAAAAAGCCTTTAATGGCATTCCAAATTTTGGCAAAAAAACCAGTAGGTTCTTCCGATTCAGTGGGCATCTCAGGATTAGTTTGGGTAGGCTCTTCTGGCATCACCATCGCTGGCTGCACTTCGATTTCCATACTGGATTCATACGTGCGCAGTTGGTTGAAATCATCGGTGTAGTTGATTGTGATATTAATCTTGGCTTTGCCTTCCATAAAAGGGGTATACATCGCATCGAGTGTGAAATAGCCACCCGGGTCAAGGTTGCCGACTAGCGATGTACCGTTCATAATATCGCCGGAATCGGTGGTCACGGTCATATTGCCCAAAACGGTCGACTTGCGGGAAAGGTTGGTGATCTGGAGAGGCAGGGTTGTAGGTGTTCCGTTGAAGAACATGCCTGGGTCGCGGTAAAAGCTGATCTCCAGCTGTGGTAGCGAGTAGATGAGCAGCGTGATGGCTTGATCGTCGATGACACGCAGCCCATTTTCTGTGTAAGAAACCAGCGAGATCTTTAGAGGATATGCACCGGGTACCGTGCTCACGTTTACCACAAACTCCTGCTCTGTCTCAATCTGAGCACCCATCGCCAGGTCACCCAGCAGGACTATGTTTGAGCTGCCCACCGGGGCAAAGTTGGCAAAGTCGGCTGTGGATCCTGAAACGCCGGCTTGCGGAGTGCCCTGCTCGTTAGGAAGCTGCCCAGACCCGCCGCCATAAACTAATGAAACATTTTTTGCGTTGGCAGTGCCTACGTTGCCGATGGTAAGGTTCAATTTAAAGGCACTCCCAGGCTGAAGCGGGTCGAGATCTGTGCTGTACTTAGATATAACGAGCTGGGGCTTGTTTTCCGAACCAGGCGTAGGGGTCTGGGTGGCGCTGCCACTGGCAGATTGTGCGATGGCAATATAGAAAACAAAGCTGGTGGTGTAAGGCATGCCGGCTTCATCAGTGTAAGCGACATTGGCATTGATCACCCCAGAATATTTCCAAGTGCTGTAATCGCTGACGCGGAATCGCAAGGTTGCTCCTGGTCGGTCTCCTTTGGCAATATTGTTGAGCGTAAAAACACCGCCATCAAGAGGGATGAAATCCTCACTGGTGAAAGTCATCACCACATTACGCGCAACGGAATCGCTATTGTTAGCCAGGACAAAAGTGAAATTGAAAGGCGCCCAAGGCGAAACGCCATTATTAGGCCCGGGCGAGTAGGACTCAATATACAGCAGAGGTTGCGTCAAGTTCGGCTGGGGCGTGGATGTGTCAGTTGGAGTTTGCGCTAAGGCTGATGAGTTGAGGCTAAAAGCTCCCAGCAATCCAATGATTAAAGATATAAGCAGAATATTTGTTGTAGATTTTTTCATTTTAATTTGTGCCTTCCCAAGAAAGTTGTTCAATCGTTTGATGATAAGTTTCCTCGCTGACCTGCTTTCCATCCAGCAGGTAAATCGTCTGTGTGGCAAAAGAAAGCATACGGGGATCATGCGTAGCTACTACGATGGTCTTACCGCTTTTCTGTAGATCAGCCAAAGTGTGCATCACGGAAAGCCCGCTGGTTGTATCCAGATTGCCTGTAGGTTCATCGGCGAGGATAAGCACCGGGTTATTGATGAGTGCACGTGCGATCGCTACGCGTTGTTGTTCCCCACCGGAAAGCTCCGTAGGCTTATGCGTCATGCGATCGGCGAGCCCGACTTCTTCTAACTTTTCGCGGGCGCGCTGTTTGCGCTGTGCTGCCTGCACTCCAGCAAAACGTAGCGGGAACCCTACATTTTCCTCTGCGCTCATCGAAGAGATGAGATTGAACGATTGGAAAACGAAACCTACTTTATTGCGCCGATAAGCAGCAAGTTCTGTTTCATCAAGAGCTTCTATTTCCTCACCATCCACAAAAATCGAACCCGATGTGGGCCAATCCAAACCGCCAATCAAATTGAGCAATGTGCTTTTGCCTGAGCCAGAAGGGCCCATGATCACCGCAAAAGCCCCTCTCGGGATATCAATAGTAATTCCATCGAGGGCTTTCACGCCAACGGTATTCATACGATAATACTTCTTTAAATCGTCTGTCTGGATAAATCCATTTTCCATTTTCAAGTCCATGTTAGAAAAAGTAAAAGCCGCTTGAGGTCGAAAGGCTGCTTAATACTGAAGAAAGTATAGCAGGCACAGCCATCAACAGCAACATGGTAATGGCTGCAATCAGTGTGGCTTGGTTAGCCTTAGATTTCGAAAGACCAGAGAGCGGCACAGCGCCTACCAATAGCAGAATTACATGCCAGACATAATACAGATCGAGATTCGCCAGTATGCCGCGTAGAAAAACACTGAAGCCATCAGCATCAGCTGCAATTAATGAAGATAGACCGCGATTTTCGATGAGGCGGTGAGTGGTTAGTACCGCTATAATCTCTACCAGCAAGCGTAAGGCAAGGGGCGTCATCGTCCAAGCCGCCAGATTACTGACTTGCTGCCGGCTGCTGCGGCTTCCAAAAAGTGTGATGGAGAGATGTAGAATGCTGCTCAGGAGAAACCAAATCAACCAGAAGCCTGCTGTACGGGTCAAGATTGGAAAAACGTACAGAAAAAGCGGTGAAGTCTGCATGGCTTGGGATTGCATAAAGGCATTTTGCTCTTCTGTTGACCAATATTGGAAGTTCTCAGGGATTTCTGCACCAGATTGAATAACAATCCGCTGGATAGGCGCTTCCACGACAACCGCTAGTATAACCAAAACGGTAATGATCAATAGTGGTGTCTGCCAATTCGCTTTTTCTTCAGCTAAGATTTCAGTAATAGTCCTACGCGGGTGAATTAATATCCCGAGCAACCAGTTCCAGCGTAAAAAGTGAAATGGGCGTGTTTTATTTTCCAGTTCAGTCTCAGCCATGGCATCCTCTTCTTAGGAGTTTAAGTATATGATAGTTAACGGATAAAGTTATGAATTAGTTCCATATCCACCTCAGCCTAGGAAGGGGTGTTACCGCACTGGCTGGAACAACCCAGCGGATTAACAGGTTCCATGCGCCAAGAGGATTACGTGCTTACCCAGACGGTATAATTGGTTGTATACTCGGCAAGCCTCTGGCGTACGCAATACTACGAGCTTCACACCAGCGTCTTCTATCTCTTTCCGAGCTTTCTTGCCGATTTTAAGCGCGCCTTCGACGCCATTACCAATAATCAGCATTTCTGGCTTGAGCGCCAGTGCCCGCCTAACCATGCTGCGTTTGAGCTTATGTCCCTTGCGCTCGTACCAAGCGCTTATACCTTCTGGAGAAAGGAAAATATCCTTACCCACGCCCGCCTCTGGGCTGTGTACTTGCCCGTTGACGGTAAAAGTTGCCCATTCAAAGTGGGTAATCGGACCTTTAGGATCAGCAAACATTTCTACCTCTGCTTTTCTTTTCTGTCTCTACTATGATTGAGAGGCTCAACTGCTTCTCTCACAGCGCAAAATGCGAGTTATTACACAAATCTTAGTTTTTGCTTTTTCTTTCATTATAATGGGGAAAGCAATCGACCAATCCAAAGGAGATTACTATGGAACGAGAACTCAAACAATTTATCGATCAGACCATGGCTAAAGGCGCTACTTATGTAGATGCACGTTGGTATCCTTTTGAAGAATCCAACTCTTTAGTCATGTGGAATGGAAACCTTAAAGCACTCAATGCATCCTCTGAAAGTGGAGTAGGTGTGCGTGTGCTCTACCGAGGTGCTTGGGGTTTCTCTGCCTCTTCTAGCATAGGCAACCTTGGGGATATCTTTGATAAGGCATACGATAACGCACGTGTAGCTGCCGAAAGAGTAACCTTCCCAGTACGTCTGGCTGAGAAAGACGCCTTACACGCCTCTTTTTCTAGCCCTAATGCCATTGATCCATTTGCCGTACCTATGGCTGATAAAGTTGCTTTTCTGCAACAGATGGATGCGGCGCTCAACCAACCCGGTGTGGTGCAACGCATCACTGCAGTGGAATTTGTTAAAAAGAAAATTATTTTCCTTGATTCGGAAGGCAGTCAAATCGAAAAAACGATAATCGATGTCTTCCCTATGATCATGGTGATGGGTATGGATAAAGATGGCGGTATACAAAGGCGTAAGTTTAGGGCGGGCAGGCTAGACAAAACACGCGGATGGGAAACGCTCGATACCGAGTTCTTTACTGCCCAAGCTGAGCGCATCACGCGCGAGCTCAACGAGCTCCTGGTGGCGGAAGACTGCCCCAAAGATCGGCGTTCGGTGATCTTACTCCCCGGCATCATGTTCTTGCAGACGCATGAAACCATTGGGCATGCCTTAGAGCTGGACCGTATCTTGGGCTATGAGCTGGCATTTGCTGGTGGGTCATTTGTACGTTTGGAGGATTTTGGCAAGCTGCGCTATGGCTCGCCTAAGTTGACGGTGCGGGCAGATGCTACGCTGGAAAACTCACCGGGCAGTTTTGGCTTTGATGATGACGGCGTGCCCGCCCAAAACAATCTACTTATTGATAAGGGCATCCTCGTTGGTGCAATTACCGGCAGGCAGATGGTCGAAGAAGCCAATGCCAGAGCACACCGCCAAATTTTTGAGGGAAGTTCTGGAGCTAACCGAGCAACATCATTCTATCGTGTGCCCATCGAGCGCATGACGAATATTAATATTGACCCAGGCGCCGATGGAGACTTAGTTGACATCGTGAAAAATACGGAGCGCGGCGTTATCCTGGATGGGGATAAGAGCTGGTCAATCGGCTCTAACCGCGAGCAATTTCACTTTGCCACCGAAATCGGCTGGTTGGTGGAAGATGGTGAGGTAAAAGGTGTGCTCAAAAACACCACCTACAAAGGTGAAACGCTCAAGTTCTATAATTCGCTCACCGCTGTGGGCGATGAACGTACGTGGCAAGTGGAATATGTAAATAACTGCGGCAAAGGACAGCCAAACCAGATCATGCAATTGGGGCATGGCGTGCCGGTTTGCCGCTTTGATGATGTGACTGTAGGAGAGTAGCCATGGAGAAAAATGTAATTAGCTTACTAAAAGAATTACGTGCTTACGCTTTGCAAAAAGGATTGCAGGCTGCGATCTTTTACCATGAGGAAGATAGCTACCTGATGCGCTTTGCCAATTCGGCTATCTCCCTCAATACAAATGAGCACCTTATCCGGCTGGAAATCACTGTTTATGAGGATAAAAAACGCGCCACTTATTCCATGATCGCTGACCCGGAAAAGTTGGAACCAATCAAGAAGGGCATCGACATCGCTGCGGAGATGGTAAAGCACGCCCAGCCCCTTTCCTATACTCCCACGCTTCCACACTATGAGCGCGATATGATTGATATGCAGGCGTTTGACCCCTTTCTGGCAAGCCTGACGAATGCAGACCGCTTGGCATATTTCAACCAAGTAGCCCAAGGGCTGGAAAGCGACGAAGTCAAGCTCTCAGGCATCTTTTCGAATGGGATTACTACCACGGCACAAATCAGCACCACCAGTGAACACACCCAATATTTTGCCTGCACCGATGCGCAAATTGAAGTGGTGTTGGCGCACCAACAACTCAAGTGGGAAGTGAATGCCCAACAATCCGCCCAAGCAAAAGTAGATTTGGCGCCTGAGCTTTTACATAATGACTTAACGCTGATGCTTTCTCATTACCAACACGACCAAGCCCTGCAATTACCCTTGGGCAAGTATACGGTAGTGTTTGGCTCCGCTGCGATTGGCGATGTACTGGAGATGCTCGCCATGGTTGGGCCTAACGGCGGCACGATGAAGCGCGGGTATTCCTTCCTGAGTGAGGAGAAATTGGGAAAGAAAGTCTTTTCTCCTTTGGTCACTTTAATTGATGACCCCGAACGGCGTGAAATTTTTCCTCTTAGCTATGATCTTATGGGCTTGCCCCGCAGGCCATTCCCCTTATTTGAAGATGGTATTTTCAAAGCCTTCTACTGGGAGCAGGATGATGCGGATGAGTTTGATGCTCAGCCAACCGGGCACACGGTAGACCACCTCAATTTGTCCATGGCGGGAGGGCAGCGGTCTATGCCGGGGTTAGAAGCGCTGCTTGCCATGCCGCGCGATGAGGATATCCTTTACATTCCTTACCTGCACTATATGAACATCGTCAATCCTTCGACGGGGNNATGATTACGGGCAGCTCACGCTTTGGCAACCTGCTGCTCAAGAAAGATGGCAGCGTGCAAGTGCCCTATAACGTGCGTATCACGCAGACCTTTGAAGACATCTTTGGAGAAAATGTTGACTGGCTTTCGGAGGAGCAGACCGTGCATAACACTTCTAGCAGCTACGGGAAACGTAACCCCAGTGCGATTTTGTTACCCCGCTTCTTGTGCGTCCGCGGGATTGAAATTTCTCACTCAAATAGTTCCTATTGAGAGGAACTAAAGAACCACTCCAAGCGGAAAAATGTATAGAATATCGACCGCCTGGCACATGCTAGTAGAGTTGCCAGGCAGATTTAATTAAGTGCTAGGCTTATCTACGTATAAGTCCTAAACTGAGAGTTGATTTCAAACTTGAATTTTTTCATAAAGAAAATGCCAGAATTCGTGAGAATAATGTATAATCCTATCCCAGCAGAATATTTCCCGTATAGTCTCTTTTGACAAGCAGCATCATTAACAGTTTCTCGTAAAGAAAAGGAGGATGTTCATTATAGAAGAATATAATAATTTTCCCCGCCAGCATAAGGAATGGCTTTGCCAAGCCACACCTCGTGCACCGTATCCATTTCGCATCACATTTTCACAAATTTGGAGGCAAACTTATGAAATCTAGAACAGTCAAAATATTAGCTATTTTTATAGCTCTTGCCATGATCGTTTCTCCAGTGAGTGCGGCGATTGCGCCCACACCTGTTGAAGCTCGTGGCAGCCTACCCCCTCGGGACGATCTGGTTCTGACGGGCTCAACCTCATCTGATAAATATACGGCCGAGGAAGCAACCAGCCTCGAACAGTACGTCGTCAACAAAGACGGCACGCTTGGATATATTGTCCTATTCGAGGGCGATTCATTGGTAAAAGTTAGCGGAGGAGCTAAGGGTTCGGTGATCAATAGCATTGAAAGCCAAAACTATTTAGCCAGCCTAGCAGAAAAACGGAGTTCGATCCTTAGCCAAGCTGAAAAGGCAATCGGTCGGTCTATCCAGGTTAAGTATGTTTATGATGTGATCCTCAACGGCGTTTCGGTTGACCTTACCCCTGAGGAAGCAGACGCCTTGCGCGGTGTGCCAGGCATCAAGAAAGTCCTTAAGGATACTATCCGCACTTTAGATACCGACGCCGGCCCAGCTTGGTTAGGTGCCCCGGACATTTGGGATGGCATGGCCGTTCCTGATGAGGTTGGCACAAAAGGAGAGGGCATTTTAGTGGGTATTCTGGATAGCGGCATTAACTTCGATCACCCTTCGTTTAGTGATGAGCCTGAAGATGGATTTGAATATACGTGGACGGGTAATTACCTCGGTGTATGCAATCCTGATGATGATGAAAACTACGATCCTGACTATATGAACGCTTGTAACGATAAAATTGTGGGTGCATACAGTTACACCTATGACAGCCCCTCTGAAACAGTCACCCCAGAAGACAGCGATGGCCACGGGTCGCATACCGCCAGCACTGTTGCCGGCAATACCGTTGACTTGGAGTTCTATGGAACTCAAATTACCATCTCTGGTATGGCGCCGCATGCCCAAATCATTTCTTACGATGTGTGCTACCCCACACCTTCAGGCGGTCAATGCGCCGGCGATGACTCGGTTGCAGCCGTCCAGCAAGCCATCGAAGACGGTGTGGATGTCATCAACTACTCCATTTCTGGCGGCGAAGATCCTTATAACGATGCTGTGGAATTGGCTTTCTTGGAAGCCACAGCGGCTGGCATTGTGGTTTCCACTTCTGCTGGCAATGACGGCCCTGCCGCAGAAACTGTTGCTCACCGCTCACCTTGGGTGCTCAGTACAGCGGCTTCCTCGCATAACCGCAAGTTCACGAG
>DICP01000003.1:17803-17974 GCA_002417685.1 Candidatus Mesolinea sp. UBA5823 | reverse complement strand
CAACCTTAGCTGGTGAGCATCCTTTCACTGCAGATCTACTAAACAAGCCAGTAAAATATTCCGGTGAAGACCCGGGGAACGCTTTGGGTTGTAATGCATACCCATCAGGATTTTTTGCCGGCAGCATTGCTTTAATCAAACGTGGCACATGTACTTTCTCTGTTAAAGTGC
>DICP01000003.1:17440-17737 GCA_002417685.1 Candidatus Mesolinea sp. UBA5823 | reverse complement strand
TTTATACCGATGACCGTGCTCCTGGGCCGATGAGCGTTTCTGGGAGCCACATTCCCAACGTGATGTTGGACATCCCTGGCACAGTTGGCGATGCGATTGCTGCTTGGGTAGCCTCTGCGTCCGATGATAACGTCAGTATCTCTGCCTATGGCCGCTATATTGCTGATGCCTATGGCGACATTATGGCAGATTTCAGTTCCCGTGGGCCGAATACGACCTTTGACGTGCTCAAGCCAGACGTCAGTGCGCCGGGCCTAGAGATTTTAGCTGCTGTGGCTGATGGTGAAATCCTTCCTG
>DICP01000003.1:5763-17385 GCA_002417685.1 Candidatus Mesolinea sp. UBA5823 | reverse complement strand
CTTCAATGTCCAGCCCGCATGACGCCGGCGCTGCAGCCTTGCTCAAAGCGCTGCATCCCGATTGGACCCCAGCAGAAATCAAATCCGCTCTAATGCTGACGGCATACGATACGCTGCTTAAGGAAGATAAAACCACACCAGCTGATCCTTTTGATATCGGTGCCGGCCGCATCCAACTGGAATTAGCTGGACTCACCGGCTTAGTGATGGATGAAACCATTGCAAACTACGAAGCAGCTGACCCGGAGGAAGGCGGCGATCCCCGGACGCTGAACCTGGCTAGCTTGTATCACAGCGAGTGCGTCGGCGAGTGCTCGTGGACGCGCACCTTTACCAGTGTTGCGGGTGTTTCTGCAACCTACACGGTGAGCGCCCCTGACTGGATTACCGTTGAACCAGCCACGTTCACCATTGCTCCAGGAGCCACACAGGAAATTACGATTACCGCGAATGTGGCTGCTGCCCCTACGGATGAGTGGTTGTTCGGAAGGATTGAATTCAATACTGATGATACTCATCAAGGCGAGCTGGAGAATCTTCTATCAGAAGACTTCGAAATCTGGCCGCCAACTGGTTGGACGATTGAGGAAGGAATTGACTCTTGCACTTGGCTGAGTTCTGCAACAACAGGAATGACTAATCAGACAGGTGGCTCGGGGCTGTTTGCTGATGCCAATTCTGATGAATGTGGCGATGCCATGGACACGTGGATGATTTCGCCAGAGCTAGATTTTTCTTCGTATACTACACTGTGTTTGTCGTTTAAGTCAGACTTCAATGATTATAGTGGTTTAGATGACGGCTATGTTGACGTCAGCGTTGATGGCGGTACGACTTGGACCAATCTCCTTCATTACGATGGCGTGGATGTACGTGGGCCGCGCACAGTAACTCTTGACCTTTCAGACTTTGCGGGAGAGGAAACGGTTCAAATCCGCTTCCATTACACCGCCCCTGATTGGGATTGGTATTGGCAAGTGGATGATGTTTCGGTCGATGCTATAGTTGGTGAAGGCAAACCCATCTCCGATGTGGCTATTCCTGTAGCAGTGTTACCGACCGCGGGCAACCTACCGGACATGGCTAAGTTTGATTCACACCGCGATGCGGATAGTGGCACGTTGATTGACCTGCAAGCTGTTGAGATTACCGACCTGACCGTGGATACCTACGGCTTCGTGAAGGGTGATCTGAACCAGATACAATTGGCTCAAGACCCGACCAATGGCAGCCCCTATGATAATCTTGACCAAGTTTGGTTCACTGTAGTCCCCATGGATGCAGGTGCTGCCCGCTTGGTCGCCGAAATTACTGCGACTACTGCCGTGGACCTCGACCTCTTCTGGGGCTTTGATGTGAATGGTGACGGCCTGCCCTCAGCAGATGAAGAATATCAAAACAGTGCTACTGCAACGGCTTATGAGTACTTGAGCGAGTGGGGTTTCCCTGCTGGTTTCTATGACGTCTGGATTCTGGTGCAGAACTGGCAAGGTTCGGGGGCACCGTTGGATGACATTACCCTTGCCATCGGCAATGTGCCTTATGAACCAGCCGACCCAGCTACGATGACGGTGCTCGGACCAGAAACCAACCCCGCGGGTGAACCGTTCACACTCGATATCCTTTGGCACGACATTGACACCGAAGCAGGCGACCGCTTGTATGGCTTGATCGATGTGTATGCCGATGCAGAGTACGAAACTGAAATTGGCCTCACGCAGATAGATGTTAAACGGGGTGTGGATGATGTGGTGAAAACCGCGGATGTAGAAACGGCTACCGTAGGCGATGTGATTACCTATACCATCGAGGTCACGAATTTCGCCACTGGTCCAACCGAATACACGATTAATGATGTGTTGCCTGAGGGCCTGACCTATGTGCCCGATTCGGCAACCGGCGGCGCGGTCTATGACCCCTTGACCAATGCAATTACCTGGACGGGTACGATCGAGCCGGCACATTACGCCTATGATTGGACAACCAGCGCTGACGATCTGGCCTGTACATTAGAAGTAATGCCGGATGGAAAACCAGATGCATACTTAGATTGGAAAACGACCAGCTACGGTTTCTCCACAGATCCAGGTATTTCCGGTGATAGTTTCTGGTACTCGACCTTTTCTACTTATCCAGCCTTCAACTATTATGGTATTGACTATACTGGCATGCACTTTACCGATGACGGGTACGCTGGATTCGCCTTTGAAGATGTAGATTACATCAATCAGGAAATCCCTGATCCAACCGACCCCAATAACGTCTTGGCTGCCTTCTGGGACGATATGGAGGTGCAATATGACGCTGCCACAAATAAGGGTGTCACCCTGGTTGGTGACGGCGCATCCTTTGCGACGATTGAGTATGACGATATTTTCTTCTATGATAGCGATACCAGTGTTACCATGGACGTTGAAATTGGCTACTTCCTGCAGCCCGATGACGCCCCCGGAGCGTACGAGATTGTCTTCGCTTTCGATAACATTCAACCCGGCTTCCTCAGCAGCGCTTCGGCTACGATTGGCGTGGAGAATGCTGTTGGCACCATGGGCACGCTGGTGAGCTACAATGATCCGGCTCTCGCCATTGAAGACGGCTCCGCCATCTGCTTCGACTATGTATTGGTTCCGCCAGTACACACGATTACCTTCCAGGTGGTGGTAGATGAGGATGCTGTTACGGGTTCATTGACCAACGTGGCGCTGCATAGCACCGATCGACTTGGCACGGTCGAAGAGGCGGCAACCGCAGTTGTAGACCTGACGATCTTCAAAAAAATCTATCTGCCGATTATCAGCAGATAAGATTAGTTTATCTTCTATTCAAGAGCCCGCCCTAAAAGCGGGCTCTTTTTACATCTCAGAATGTTGTGTGAACCCCCATTCTTCTGGTGTAATTCGCGTACAATTGAAACTAAAAATACAATGAGTTTGGTTTTTACCATGCAAAGTTATCTTTTTGAAACCTTACGTGATCATACCTTTGGTGACTTAGACGACCCCCTTATAGGTGCAGTCTATCAGCAAAAACGTCATCAAGGTGTGCATCATTTTGGGCACAAACTTCCACTCCAGCCTAAGCCGGGTGAGCAAGTCCAACTTGTGGCGATGACTTCAACCGAAACCGCGGCACAAAGCCTCCTCCTGCAATATACATTGGATGATTGGCGCACGAGCATTGAAATTCCCTTTACCAAAACCGATCTATACTGGGATACGCTCAGCTGGGGCTGGCTGCAACGCTGGCAGGTGAACTTACCTGCGCAGCCCAAGGAAACTTTACTGCGTTATCAAGTGTTTGCACAGCAGCCGGCAGCTTCATCAGCTGTTGGAGAGGCAGTAAGATGTTATGCTGATAATCAAGCAAACAGCGCCGCAGAAGCAACGCAATATGCCATCTGCTACAGCCAGGACCAGGTTCCGGAGTGGAGCCGAACGGCGCGTATCTATCAGATTTTCGTCGACCGTTTTAGTCCGGGAGAGGGGAGACAATGGCTGCAAACCCAGGATCTAGCCAAGCCCGTTGGGGGGACCTTGCGCGGCGTGATTGAAAAGCTCGCTTACATTCACGATTTAGGGTTTAATGCCATTTGGCTCAGCCCGATATTTACCAGCCCTTCGCATCATGGCTATGACACAAGCGATTACGAGCAGATCGAACCACGCCTGGGGACGCAAGCTGACTTTGAAGTGTTAGTTGCTAAGGCTCATCAACTGGGAATCCGCGTTATCCTGGATTTTGTGGCTAACCATGTTTCCAATCAACATCCTGCTTTTAAGGCTGCTTTACAGACACCCGAAAGCCCTTATAAGGACTGGTTTTACTGGGATTCTTGGCCGCATTACCGTTGTTATTTTGACGTCCCGGAGATGCCAGAGCTGCGATTGACTTATGGAGCGCCGGCACGTCGATACCTCCTGGAAGTAGCCCAAAAATGGCTGCGATTGGGCATAGATGGCTACCGTTTGGATTACGCCAGTGGCCCAGGGCTGGATTTTTGGGTCGATTTCCGCCGTGCTTGCCGAGAGGTTAATCCCGAGAGTTGGCTTTTTGGCGAGGTAACGAAGCCAGCCGATGAGCAGCGCTTCTTTTCCGGCGGTTTGGATGGGACACTGGATTTTTTCACTTGTCAAGCTCTACGGGAAACTTTTGCTTTTCAGAATTGGTCCCTCTCACGTTTTGCTGGCTATCTTCAGGATAGCTTAGCATATTTCCCACGGGAATTCAGCCGGCCGGCTTTTCTCGATAATCATGATATGAATCGTTTCCTTTTTGCTGCAGCGAACAAAAAAGAACGTCTCAAGCTAGCCCTAACCCTTCTTTATATGCTCCCTGGGCAGCCATTGGTTTATTTTGGTACAGAAACATGCCTATCGCAGCCGCGTTCGATCCATGATAAAGATTCAATTGGCTTCGACCAGGCACGTTTGCCCATGAATTGGCATGAAGCTGAAGCGCATCGAGACATCGCCGGGCTCCTGCGCCAGCTGGCTGCTTTAAGAGAACGCCATCCGCAATTGGTGGCTGCCCAATGGAAACCATTGATGGTAGATAATGAAAACGAAACAGTGCTTTGGCAGATCAGCATGCCTGAGGCAAATTTATACCTGGCACTAAATCGGTCCGAAAGCCGGAGGTCCTTGACAGTTTCTNNTGCAAGAGGTAAGTATGCAAACAGAACAGCTGTGGTTGCCAGCTGAAAGCGCTTTCGTATTTAGCATTAAGGGTTAAAGTGCAAATTTGAAGAGAACAGCCATTTAAAACCAGTATGTAATATATAATTTATGGCTTGAGTGTGAGCCATGTTGAATAGGATTAAAGCAGCAATCTCCGACTTTTTACACATCCACCCAGAGGAAGGTGTGCCTGAGCAGGTGGCTAAGTATTTCAAACACAATGTGTTTGTTAATACGATGGATTTAGCTTTTTTTACCTTTGGGGATAGCTTCGTCTCTATTGTCACCATCATCCCCGTTTTTGCGGCTACGCTTACTGATTCCCCACTCATCATTGGTTTGATTCCTGCTATTGTAAATTTTGGCTGGTTTATGCCCCAGATGTTTATGGCTGGCTATATCTCCTCTCTCGAGAAAAAACTACCATTTACGCTTCGCATGGCAGTTATCGAGCGCTCGGTGTACATCTTTTTTCCTGTGCTTGCCCTATTGGTGCCTAAAATTTCCTCAAACACAGCCCTGACGTTTTTATTGCTATTGATCACCTTACGAGGCTTAACCAGCGGTTTGGTTGCACTGCCTTGGCAGGAGTTGCAGGCAAAGGTGATCCCAATTACCCATCGGGCACGCTTTTGGGGTATTTCACGCGTGGTGGCTCAGGTGGCTGGGGTAGTCGGATCCGTAATTGCAACGTTCGTCTTGAGCCGTTTGCCCTATCCGCAAAATTTTGCCCTTTGTTTTGCCTTAGCGATTATCGCACAATGGATTTCGTTCTCTTTTTATCGCCAAAACAAGGAACCGGAAACAGGTACAACCCAAGAGGATGAGACCCTGGATAAACCCTCAATGCAAGGCAAACAGACTAAACTCGTCGATTTCGAGCTTTTTAGGAGAATCCTTAAAGAGGATCTCAACTTTCGTAAGTATTTAATTGCCCGTTCTATGATTTTCTTAGCGAATATGGGCAGTGGCTTCTTAGCCGTATACGGTATTCAACATTTTGCCCTTTCAGACGCGCAGGCAGCCATCTTTACTGCCTTGCTCTACTTGAGCGGGATCGTTGGATACAGCATTGGTGGCGTAATTGGGGATAAACTTGGTCCCAAGCGCGTTGTGGTTATTTCGGTATTAATTTGGGCTGCAACTATGGTTTTGGCTATCATTGCACCTGTGATTTGGGTGTACTACCTTGTCTTTGTGCTATTCGGATTGAACTCGGCTGGTATGGTGTTAGGGGATTCGCTCTTAGTGATGGAGCTTGGTGAGGAAAAACTGCGTCCAACCTATTTGGGGATGGCGCGCAGCCTTACGGGCATTTTTGTGCTGCTTTCACCAATCCTTGCCGGCTGGCTGGTGGAAAGTTTTGATTACCGCGTGATGTTTGCAATATCCTGTGCTCTCTCGCTCATCGCAGCCCCGTTGATGAATCAGGTACATGATGTACCCCGGACGAAGCCTAAACTAGCGAACATAGAATCTAAAAGCTAAGCAGTGCCCTAACACGAGGATGTTTTGGTATAAATGAAAAGTGAGCAGAAATCAGAGGAGCAACAATGACTTCAATATTGGAACAGGAAATCAGAGAACAGCCGGAAGTACTCCGCCGATTAATTGAAACAAGCGCTGATCAAGCCCAAGCCATCATGGATGCGGTGCGAGGGAAGTTTAACTACATTCTGATTGCAGCTCGTGGCAGTTCAGATAACGCTGCCCGCTATGCCCAATACCTCTTTCAAATCGTCAACGAAGTGCCAGTTGCTTTAGCAACGCCCTCGGTCTTCTCACTCTATCATAAAGCTCCCAAGTTGGAAGGCGCTTTAATCCTCGGGATTTCTCAGTCTGGGCAATCGCCGGATATCGTTTCCGTGCTTGAGGAAGCGCGCCGGCAAGGCTGCCCAAGCGTCGCTGTCACCAACGACCCCAACTCTCCCTTAGCTCAGGCTGCTCAATTTGACCTCGACCTACAAACTGGCCAGGAAAAAGCAGTGGCTGCCACCAAAACCTACACAGCTTCGCTAGTTGCAATGGCGCTGCTTTCCAATGCTTTAGAAAAGGATAAGGCGGCTTTTGCTGAGATTCAACGCCTTCCAGCACAGGTGCAGGAGGCTGTTGAGCAAACCATGCAGCAAACCAGTCGGATGGAACGCTACCGTTATATGCAGCATGGTGCTGTCATTGGGCGTGGATACAATTACAGCACGGCTTTTGAGGTGGCACTAAAGATTAAAGAACTCACTGGCATCACTACGGTGCCCTATTCATCCGCGGACTTTTTGCATGGGCCAGTGGCCTCGCTCACCGCAGGTTACCCTGTGTTCGCCATTGCTCCGCAAGGTGTGATGGCAGGAGATATGGCTGCCATTATTGCCAAAGCCAAAGCGGCGGTAGCAGAACTAGTGGTTATTTCTGACCTCCAAGAGCTGCTTTCCCAAGCTCAACTGCCTTTGCACATCCCCCACGGCGTGGCGGAGTGGCTCTCACCGATCGTTTCTGTCATCCCTGGGCAAATTTTAGCCTGGCAAATGGCGCTTTCCCGCGGTCTGGACCCCGACAAACCCAAAAATTTATCTAAAGTAACGGAGACTCTCTGATAACATGCTCTTTGTAGACAACCATAACCATCATGATCCAGCCTTTAACTTGGCGTTGGAAGAATACGTCGTGCGCAACATCGCTAAGGATGAGGATATTCTGCTGTTTTATATCAACGAGCCCTCGATCATTATCGGCAGGCACCAAAACACTATCGAGGAGATTGCTGTAGATTACGTTGAGCAGCATGGGATCCACGTGGTCCGCCGCATCTCTGGGGGAGGGGCGGTCTACCATGACCTGGGCAATCTCAACTTCAGCTTCACGGTGCCCAAAGAGCGCGGTGCTTTCATCGACTTCCAGAAATTCACCGCGCCGGTGGTAGAGGTGCTGCGCAGCATGGGTGTACCAGCCGAGCTCAGCGGACGCAATGATATCGTGGTAGAAGGGAAGAAGATTTCCGGTAATGCCCAATATATCTCCAGCACGCACATTATGAGCCATGGCACGCTGCTCTATGCCTCCGACTTGGAGGAAATTGGGCATGCGCTACGGGTGAAGCCCTCCAAAATCGAATCCAAGGGAATTAAGTCTGTGCGCAGCCGGGTGGCGAATATCAGCGAGTTCCTCAGCAACCCGCCGGATATTCTGCAGTTCCGTCAGCAAGTTTTAGAGGGTATCTTCAAGGGAGCCAAGGTGGTCCCGCAGGTAGAGCTTACCCCGGCTGACTGGCAGGCGGTGGAGCAGTTAGCGCAGAGCCGCTACCGTTCCTGGGAGTGGAATTATGGCGCTTCACCTGCTTTCAACCTCAAGCGGGAAACCCGCTACGCCGGCGGCGGCATCGAAGCGCTGCTGATGGTGGAGAAGGGCATCTTGGAATCGGTCAAGTTTTATGGTGATTTCTTCAGCCAGCGGGATGTATCTGAGCTTGAAGAGCTGCTCGCCAATTGCCCCTACGAACCGCAAAGCTTAGGGCAGCGCTTGGAACAAGTGGACGTCGATCAATACTTTTCTGGTCTGACGGCACCAGAGCTGCTTGCGCTGCTTTATTGAACCTGATCTGACTCATCTGCCTCAGAAGCGGAATTTAGCGATGCGTCAGCGGATTTCGCTTCTTCTGGGCTGAAAGGTGAGGCTAATTTGAGCGCAGCGGCTTTTTTGCTTTCCTCACTGCGGCGGTCATAGCGTCGGGTGGTATCCGCGCTAGCGTGCCCGGCAATAGCGGAAACGGTGAGTACGTCCACCTGCGCGCTAAGCAGATCGGTGATCGCTGTGCGCCGCACGTCGTGGGGGGTGAAGTCATCTAAGCCGGCTTCTTGCTGTCGCTTCTTGAGCAGGTAGTAAATGGCTTGGGGTGTGAGCCTGCGGAGCAGCACCTTGCCAGATTTGGTTACCCGTGTAAAGAGCGGCCCAATTCGCCTGCCGCGTAAGCCCAGCCAAGCTTCAAGGGCTGCGACGGCGTCGGGTTGCAAGTAGACTTGGCGGCGCTTGCTACCTTTCCCCAAGATGCGCAATTTGCTCTCTTTAAGGTCTACATCTGCGAGGTTGAGATCTACGATTTCTTGCCGGCGCAATGCCGCTGCATAGAGCACGGTGATGATGGCAGCATCGCGCACACCTAGAGTGGGATTGTGGGCGTCTTGCAGGCAGGTATGCGTGAGGCGGCGTAATTCTTCTAGCTTGAGCGTGCGCCCGCGGGGTAGAGGGGCTGTTCGCAGCGATTTCACATTAGCGGCGCGGTAATAATCGTTATGATCAGTGTATAGCCCTAATTGGTAGGCTTCAGCCAGCACGCGCCGCAAAGCGACAAGGTGTTTATTTACAGTAGATTTCGCATAGCCAATATCTACCATATAAGCTGCTAAGCCATTGGTATGCTCATAACGTAGAACTTCCCAAGGGAAATCTAACGCCTCGCTGATCTTGCCATCGGAGAAGATGTAAGCTAAGTTGTTGAGTGCAGTATGCTGCGTGCGCCGACCGGCTGGGCTGAGTGAATTGAGGTAGGCTTGCGCCGGGGATTCAGCTTCTGAGCGCTGGGGTGGGGCAGCCTCAAGATCAGGCAGGTTCAGTGCATATATCGATTGAGGCTTGTGCATCTTCTTCGCTCCAGCTAAAAGTAAAATATTCTCATAAGTAATTATACTCGCTTGGGATGGTGCAAGCAGGAAAGTGTAAGCGCAAGGTGATTAGGAACTCTGTTTTGTAACCTTTAGGTTTTAGAAAAGCTGCTCATTAGCTGACGATAGTTGATTATCAAAAATGCCTGGAATGCGGAGACCTGCGGTCAAACCCACTCGCTCGGTACCCTAAGGGCAGGCTTCGCACTCAGAAGACCGGCGAGAACAAGCAAAGATGGAGACCAGCATGAACGATTTAACCCTATCCATGCTGAAAATCACGCACAAAGCCGAAAGATAGCCTCAAAAAAAGGGCTTAAAATCGCTGAAAAACTACATCAAAGATATTTTAGTCCTGCATCGCGCTCATTTCCATCTATAAACTGAAATAGCGTACTCGTTTTCCAACCCCCATCCAACTGTCAAAAAAACCCCTCTTATAGCTATCGAGAAGTAACATTCTCATAAGTAATCACTTAGGAATACAAAGTTACGCTTTTTCCTCCCCCATTGCGCATTTACAGGCTATCGGCCGACGCCGATGACTTTAAAGCCCAGCGCGCTCAAGCGCTCGCGATCCAAAAAGTTACGCCCATCCACCAGCGGCACGGGTTTAATGTGCTCCCAATCCAACTCGCGATACATTGGCCACTCTGTGACCAAGACAATCGCATCCGCATCCTCCAGCGCCTCATACACCTGCGCGCAATAGCGCACACCCAAGTCTGGATACAGCCGGCGGGCATTCTCCAGAGCCACNNTTGCCCTTGAGAATCTTGAGCGCCTCTTGCAGCGCATCCACCACCCACGTGCGCTGGTGATAGTTTACATCGCGTGCAGCCTGCACGATAGGCATGGCTAAGTTGTAATCTTTCGCCATCGCTACCAAGGCAGCGGTATCCTTGCCAAAGCAAGACCCGCCCCAACCAATGCCCGGGTTGAGGAAGCGCTCCCCAATGCGCGAATCCAAACCAATGCCCTTGGCAATCAGTGTGGCATCTGCGCCCACCTTTTGTGCCAGTTGCGCGATTTCATTGATGTACGAAATCTTCAGTGCCAAAAAGGCATTGGCTGCATATTTGATCACCTCCGCACTGGTCAGGTCGCAGACCAGCAACGGCACTTCCTGCAAGCCCTCCGGGCGCGGTAAGCCAGCCGGCGGGGTAAAGCTCTGCTGCAGGATGGGCATAAACAACTCGCGCAAGGTCTCCACGCCATGCTTGTTCTCCGAGCCAATCACCACGCGGTCCGGATAAAGCGAGTCGTACAGCGCGGCGCCTTGGCGCAAGAATTCGGGGTTGGAAACCACGGCGAACTTACCCTCCGCTTTTTTGCCGTTGCGTTTTTCGTAGGCATCCTTGATGAGCATACCCACCCAGTTGCCAGAGCCAATTGGCACGGTAGATTTGTTCACAATCACCAAAAAGTGGTCGTCCATTGCCTCTGCAATCGCCTCAGCAGCTTGGCGCACAGAGGTCAGGTCGGCATTGCCATCCGGCAGCGAGGGCGTGCCCACCGCGATGAAAACTACATCGGTTTTGGCAAGGTCTGCCTCAGCCATGCTGCTGACGAAGCGCATCCTGCCCCCCACCTGAGCCAGCATTTCGTCCAGGTGCGGCTCGTAGAAAGGCGCGTGGCTAGCTTGCAGCTGCGCGATTTTTTCGCGGTTGGTATCCAGGCAGGTGACCTCGTGCCCAATATAGGCAAAAACGACCCCCGTGGTGAGGCCGACATATCCGGTGCCAATGATTAAAATATGCATGTGCTGCCCTTCTTTGACGATCGATGATGTGTTCAAGATTATACCCAATGGTTCTTCCCTATGGGTGTATTCCCTGGAAGGAATTATACCCAATGAGTGCATTGCTGCAAGAGCGCTCTCTTCCCTACCCCATTTCGGTGCAACTATCACCCTCATTTTTATAATTACTTATCATAATTTTATTAATTAATATATTTCACGGCAGCGCAAACGGTTATGGGTATAATTGGAACAAACAGCGTAGAGACATCCGAAAAGTAAATAAAAGCAGCTTGCAGGAGCGTGAAGGAATGAAGGATCTCATTAAAGCATATCTTAAAGAAATCTCCGCAATTACCGCGCAAGGCGATGCGCGCGAAGAATCGTATTACTCAGCGCTCAAGCAGTTCCTCGAAAGCTATCCGCTCGAAAAAGGGCGCAAAACGCAAGTGACCGTCCTGCCCAAGAAAACCGAAGCCGGCAGCCCGGATTTCCGCGTGTGGGATGGCAAGGATTTCATCGTAGGGTACATCGAAGCCAAAACCCCAGGCAC
>DICP01000003.1:0-5697 GCA_002417685.1 Candidatus Mesolinea sp. UBA5823 | reverse complement strand
CCCAACCTCATCCTGACCGATTTTTACGAGTTCCGTCTCTATCGGGACGGGAAGCTAATGCAGAACGCTACGATCGCACGTCAATTTACCGCCAAAGTGCTCAAGGCTACCCCACAGGTAGAGCAAGCCGAGCAATTCCAAGCACTGATGGAGCAGTTTTTCGGCTTCAAGCTGCCGCGCAGCTTCACCGCCGAGAGCTTAGCGGTGGAGTTAGCCAAACGCACGCGCTTCCTGCGCGACGAGGTCATCAGCCAGGAATTGACCGAATCCGAACAGCAGCGTGGCGAGCTATACGGTTATTACCAAGCCTTCCAAAAGTACCTCATCCCTAACCTGACGCCCGAGCAGTTTGCGGACCTCTACTCGCAGACAATTACCTACGGCTTATTCGCCGCCCGCACGCGCGCCAATAGCGAATTCAACCGCAAAATGGCTTTCGACTACATCCCGCATACCACCGGCATTTTGCGGGACGTCTTCCGCTTCATCTCCTTGGGCGATTTGCCCCTGCCAATGGAGGTGCTCGTAGATGATATCGCTGCGATCCTGCACGCCGCGGAGATCAACAGCATCCTCAACCAGTATTACAAGGAAGGCAAGGGGGAAGACCCCATTGTGCATTTTTATGAGACTTTCCTCAACCAATATGACCCGCAAACGCGCGAACGCCGCGGGGTCTATTACACCCCCGAGCCGGTGGTGCAATACATCGTTCGCTCAGTGCACAGCTTGCTCAAGACGCACTTNNGCGGTTACCCTGCTGGATCCGGCGGCAGGTACGCTTACCTTCCCGGCTGAAGCCATCAAGTTGGCAGTGCAGGAATATGTGCAAAAATATGGCGGGGGCGGCAAAGCCAACTTTATCCGGAATCAAATCCTCAAGAATTATTATGCCTTTGAGCTGATGATGGCGCCCTATGCCATCGGGCACATGAAAATCAGCTACCTTTTAGAAGCCTTGGGGTACCGCCTGCAGGAGAATGAGAGCTTTAAGCTCTATCTCACTAATACGCTTGAAATGGAAAAACTACCACCCATCGATATTCCATTTATGAGCTCGCTTTCTGAAGAAAGTCGAAAAGCTTTGGAGGTAAAGGATAAAGATATTTTGGTGATTATGGGCAACCCGCCCTACTCCGGCATCTCGGCTAATACCAACAAATGGACGGAGAAACTGCTCAAGACCGACCTGGACGGCGCGCAAAGCTATTACACAGTAGATGGCAAGCCCTTAGGAGAAAGGAAATTGTGGCTGCAGGATGATTACGTTAAGTTCCTGCGCTTTGCCCAGTGGAAAATCCACAAGGCAGGGCAGGGGGTTGTCGCCATGATTACCAATCACAGCTACTTGGATAACCCCACCTTCCGCGGCATGCGTCAGAGCCTTATGCAGACTTTTGATGAAATTTACGTGCTGAATTTGCACGGCAACAGCCTGAAGAAAGAAACCGCACCGGATGGCAGCCCTGATGAGAATGTGTTTGACATTCGGCAAGGGGTAGCAATTTCAATTTTTGTGAAAACAAACAATAAGAAAATGCATGCGGTTTTTCACAAAGACTTATTTGGTAGTAGGCAAAGCAAATATACTTGGCTAAAAGAGAATGAATTTTCTCCTTTTGAGTACAACCAAATTGCTCCTGCCAGCCCTTTCTACTTTTTTATCCCGCGTGAAACAACTCAAATTCAGTATTATTCAAATTGGCCCAAAATTACGGACATTTTTCCTAAGAATGTAACAGGCATAGTAACGGCAAGGGACAAATTTGTCATCGATTTTAATCTTAATGATCTCCGTACGCGGATAATGCAGTTCCGAAATCTCTCATTGCCAGATGAAATTCTCATCAAAACATACGGATTAAAAGATACAAGGGGATGGAAATTATCCTCTGCAAGGAAGAAATTGGCTGACGATCCAGAGTGGGATAATTATTATCAAAAAATCTTATACCGTCCTTTTGATAGCCGGTATATTTATTACACACCCACAATAGTTGATTGGGGAAGATATGAACTAATGCCTAATATGCTCAAAGAAAATTTAGGATTGCTGTGCAAGAGACAAGGAAAAAGAAAACCTTATTCATACTTTTTTATTACAGATACCATTTGTGAAAGTTGTGTCTTTGAAAGCGCTTTTGCTAACAACACTGTTTTTCCACTTTATTTATATGAAGATGAAAATCAAAAAGACCTTTATACCTTTGAGAATAAGGAAAAGAAGCCAAATATCGAGTTAAAAATTTACAATAAGTTAGAGGGTACTTTTGGTCAAAAATTATCTCCTGAAGATATTCTGAATTATATCTACGGAGTTTTTTATAGTAATACTTATCGCGAAACCTATGCAAAGTTTTTAGAATATGACTTCCCGCGCGTGCCCTTCACCGCAGATAGCGCACTCTTCCAGCAAATGGCAGCGCTGGGCAAGCGCCTCGTAGACTTGCACCTGCTGCGCAGCCCAGAGTTGGACCAACCTATCGCGCGCTTCGAAGGCAAAGGCGAAGACCGGACCGTCACCACGCCCAAATACGACCCGAAAACCAAACGTTTGTGGATCAACGCCACGTACTACTTCGAGGGCATTACGCCTGAGGTGTGGCAATACCAAATTGGCGGCTATCAGGTGCTGGATAAGTACCTCAAAGCGCGCAAGGGCCGCAGCTTAGAGGATCCGCGCCACATCCTGCGCGTCGCCACCGCCTTAGCCAAGACGATTGAGGTGCAAAAGGAAATCGACGCGCTTTACCCGCAGGTGGAAGAAAACTTGATTACGTTTTAGCCCTAAAAATCGACCGGGAAGAGATACGAGCGCAGGATCACAAAAATGAAATACATCGCCATCAGGTAAATCGCTTCCTTACGGCCAAGCTTGCCTTTATTCAACCATAAAATCGCCCATAAAATCAAGCCGGTCACAGCCTCCCAAGGCAGGTCCCACTTAATCAGTGGAATCGGAACGGCATAAGTCGAGATAAGCGCACCGCCGCCAATCCCCACCAAAGGGTTGGTGATATTGCTGCCTACTAGCGTCCCTAACGAGATGCCTGCTTCTTTGTTACGCACACCTGCCAGCGCTGTGGTCAGCTCTGGTAAGGCGGAAGCGATGCCTAACGTAAGCACACCTAACAGCGATCCGCTCACATTCGTGCGATCTACGATGATTTCAGTGATGCTGAGCACTTGCGAAGCCGCCAAAACGGTTACCATCAGCAAAAGTACGGATATTCCCGCATCAATCCAGACTTGCCGTTGCGTTTTGGGGATGCTCTCTGAAATTTCCTCAGACATATGCACGTTATCCTCCGCATTGTAGAACTTGCGCTCGTCCAAATAGAGGTACAAGCTATAGAGGATAAAAGATCCAAAAAGAATTGCGCCATCCAAGCGGGAATAAATACCATCCCAGCCCAAGCCGATGCAAAGGATGGTTGAGGCAATCATCGGCACCATACTCTTCCACATAAAGTATCGGCGAAAGTATAGCGTACCCGATAAAAACACCACCAAACCCATGATGAAGGTCTGCTGCACCACATCCGAACCGATATTCGAGCCCAAGACGATCGCTGAGCCGGTTTGCATATCCAGCCTGCCGCCTAAGATATTCACCGAAGCAGTTACGTGTGCGGTGATTTCGGGGATAGACGTAGCTAACGAGACAACCGTCATCCCCATAAAGGTGCTGGAAAGGTTGAAGTAAGCCGCAATGCCCACTAATTTTTTCACGGAGAGGTTCGCCGCAAAGACCAGCACGGCAATCATGGCAATGCCAAGCAGTGATAGACTAAAAATTGGCCAAGTTTCCATCAGTATTAATCCTTATTAAGCAATAACAAATAAAAGGCAGTTCATTATAAAGTAGCCTTAGTGCAGTTTTGCGGATTTAACCGCGAATTAACAATTCAACGATTGGGCACGGGATGAGCTCTTAGGAAGAAAAGGTCATGCGCGGTAATGCTTGCAAGATCAATTCCGCGATGGCATCTTTTGTAAAATGGTCAATGCTGATAATTAGGTCATACCACTCTTGCCGGGTGATATCAGCATCAAAATAGTTTTTGACGAAATCCACATGCGCGCGGTCACGTTTTTCCATCCGTTTTTTCGCTTCGTCGTAAGAGAGAGACTCGCGTTTCTGCCACATTTGGATGCGTTTTTCTGGTGAGCCAATCAGGCGCACGTGCAGCACATCTGGTTTGCCTGCCAGGATCACTTGGCTGCCACGCCCGACGATGACGATATTGCCCCGCGTATAAGCCGCTTGGATAAGCTCGCGCACTTGCCGGATGGTAAGCGGTTGACCGGATGCGAAGGAGATTTCCTTCTGGGCAACGTAATGGGGATCGTTTGGGTTGTAAAAGGGGTTCAGCACGCGCTCCAGCCAAGCCGCCGCTTTAGGAACAGTGGGGGGTTCTTCGGCTTGCGAGGGCTCCTGCTGCAACTCTTCTGCCAGGTCCATCATCAACTCCTTATTGAGCAGATGATAGTTGAGCTTTTGGCACAGGATGCGGGCGACCTCGTTTGCTTCGCAGCCGGATTGGCGGGATATGGTGATAATACTCATCGTGTCCTCCTTTTTGTGGGTTGGGCTTGCCAGCTTTAATTATACCTGCCAGCCAAATACCTTTCCCTACGGGCACTGCGGGCACCTTAACTATGGGGGAAATCCCGTGGATTTGCGCGGGTAAGCAGGTTCAGCCGGCAAAAAGGCTGGATAAATCCCTCCCAGCTAAGCACCCCGAGCCGAAGGCAAAGTGTAGGTTAAACCCCCCGCAAGGACCAACCACGTCCAGGGTCTCCCCCACCAAATAGAGCCCTGGAACCAGGCGGGATTGGCATGTGCGCGCGTCCACCTCCCCCACGGGCACTCCTCCCGCGCTCACCTGGCTCTGCTCAAAGCCCTTGATGCCCGTGATGGGCAGGCGGGTTGTGCGCAGGGTGCTGCTCAGCTGCTGCGCCTGCGCGCGCGAAAGCTCACGCATGCGCGCCTCGGGCGGGATATGCGCTTGGGCGAGGAAAAACTCGGCAGCTTTGGGCGGGAAGAAGGCTTCCAGCACTGCTTTCAGTGTTGCGGGGTTATCCTTTGCCAAGCGCCGCTCCCATTCTTGCCCAAAAGCAGCGCCAAAATCCAAGCTCAGGCTGAGCTTCTGGCCTGGCTGGCGTGCGGCAAGATGCGAGAGATTCATCACCCCCGGACCGTTCATCCCCCAAGCCGTGAAGATGACGTTGCCAAAGCTCTCCCCCAAAAGCTCGTCCCCAGCCCAGATGCCGGTCTTCACATCAAAGCGCAGCCCTTGTAGCGCCTTCCATGCGCCGAGCGAGAGCGTGAGCGGCCCCAATGCCGGCACGAGCGGCACTACCGTATGCCCTAAGCGCGCCAGCGTTGGAAACAGCTCCCCGCGCGAGCCGAGTGCTGGGTAAGCCTTGCCGCCGGCTGCCACCACGAGCTTATCGAAGCTCTGCGTGCGGGCTGGCTCGCCTGAGGGGAAGTGCACCGCAAAGCCCCCGCCCTGCTGCCAAAAGTCCACAACCTGGGTAGAGAGGCGCAGCTCTACGCTGCGTGCGAGGAGCGCCTGGCGCAGAATATCCACCACAGAGTGCGCCGAATCAGAAAGCGGGTAATACCAGCCGTCGTCGCTGTGGTGCGTGGGAATGCCGAGCGTGTCCAGCTCAGCCAAAAGCGCCTGGAGC
>DICP01000095.1 GCA_002417685.1 Candidatus Mesolinea sp. UBA5823 | reverse complement strand
ATGATGAACGCCGGCTACAAGATCCACTATGCGCCTGAAGCTGAAATCATCCATGTGCATCAGGAAACACCACGCGCAGTATTCAACCGCTATAAGCGCGAAGCTATTGCCTTCAAGCACATTTACATTCATGAGCGTTTTGGCTTTCTGGATTTCGTGCGGCTATCAGCGCGCAACATCGTGCGCGATATGCAAAACGCCGCCCATGAAGGCGAATTCCTGCGCAGCTTTGGGAGCATTATCTGGTTCCGTCTGTGCCAGTTTTGGGGTACCTATCAGGGCTACCGCTATAGTGGACCGCTCACCTGGCAGCTTCGCCAGCGCTTTTACTACCCCAATGGTATCTCCCAGGGCAATCAACCCATTGAACGCCCGGTAAAACCAATCGACTACCACACAATTAAATAAGCTGCTTTTCGCTTCACCTTCCTATAAGGCGTAAAACCTGTCTAGGCTAAATAGAAATGTCCTAATCAGTGGACTAAGTCATCAGTATGAGTTTTTTCGCATAATTCAACACGTTATTTCTTCATTGTCTATACTGGTTCACAGTTGCCCTAACCCTAACCCTTCCCCAGCGGCAAGCAGCTCTTTTTTGCCTCGGTCAAACCGCTGGGGAANNAACTCCCCGTCCCAGCGATAGTTAATGCGGATAATATTATGAATATTAGTCCGCTGGGAAGGGGAGTAAGAGGGGAAAGGCTGCTATTATGCTGCTCGTCATGATTTTATCGTTTCTTTGAAAAACTCGGAATAATCGAACGAAGATTTCATAGCTCTTCATCCTAATTATGACATTTCTATTTTGCTACTTTAGGACATTATCACTTTGCTCTTCCTATAAAGCGTAAATCCATTTCCCCGATCTTACCTGTGATACAATCAGGGTAATGACAACCTAACCTGAGGAGGTATTGTTCAATGCCGAAAGAATCTTCTTTCAAACTCACCTATGCCACCATGTTCAATCCCCCTGAAGAACTGCACATCAATTTTGAAGCTGCACTCCAAAAGATTAAAAGCAATTTAGGCCAAGAATACCCATTGCTCATCAATGGCAAGGAACGCTTTACCGCTGAAAAGAATTACGAGCACTCCCCCATCAACACCGACTGGCACTTAGCCACCTTCCAAAAAGGCACAGCCCAGGATGCCGCCGATGCGATTGCCGCTGCCAAAGCCGCCTTCCCCGCTTGGAGCCATACCCCATGGGAAGAACGCGTTGCCCTGCTGCGTAAGGTAGCTGATATCCTCGACGAGCGCGTCTACGAGGTCGCAGCAGCCATGGTTTTAGAGGTCGGCAAAAACCGCAGCGAAGCCTTAGGCGAAGTAGCAGAGGCTATCGCGCTCATCCGTTATGCCTGCAGCCAAATGGAAGCCAATGGCGGCTACGTGCGCGATATGGGCTCAGACCCCTTGCCGGGCTTCATCTCCACCAACCAATCCGTGCTGCGCCCCTATGGCGTTTGGCTGGTCATCAGCCCGTTCAACTTCCCGGCTGCGCTCACCGCCGGGCCAACGGGTTCTGCCCTCGTAACGGGCAACACCGTCGTGATCAAACCCTCCAGCGATACCTGCTGGACGGTTTCGCTGCTAGTAGATTGCCTACGCCAAGCTGGTTTACCAGATGGCGTTGTCAATTTAGCTACTGGTCCTGGTTCCACATTGGGCAATGCATTAGTTGAAAGCCCGGATGTGAGCGGCATCACTTTCACAGGTTCTTATGATGTGGGCATGAACCTTTACTATAATCACACCAACCTCAAGTATGTGCGCCCTACCATTCTGGAATTGGGCGGAAAGAACCCCACGATTATCTCGCGCCATGCGGACGTGGAAGATGCTGCCTTAGGCACTGTGCGCTCGGCTTTTGGTCTGCAAGGGCAAAAATGCTCCGCTGCCTCACGGGTTTACATCGAGGAACCGCTTTATGATAAGGTCGTACAGCGGATGGTTGAGCTCACGGAAAAGTTTGCGGTGGGTGACCCCACCGAGCGGCAGGTCTACTTAGGACCTGTCATCAACAAGAAAGCTTATGCGGACTATCAAACCTATGTAACTGACTTGGCTGCGGCTGGCACCATCCTCACCGGAGGCAAGCAGCTCAAGGGCGGCATCTATGATAAAGGCTATTTCTGCGCGCCCACCATCGTAGCTGACGTCCCCCGCAATCATCCTCTTTGGAAGAAAGAAATGTTCCTGCCTATTACCATGGTCGAGCGGGTCAAGGATCTGGATGAAGCTATGCAACTGGCTAATGACACAATTTATGGCTTAACCGCTGGCTTCTATGGCGACCCATCTGAGATCGATTGGTTCTACGACCACATCCAAGCAGGTGTGGTGTATGCCAACCGTCCGCAGGGATCCACCACAGGCGCCTGGCCCGGTTTCCAACCCTTTGGAGGATGGAAAGGTTCTGGCTCCAGTGGCAAGAATGCTGGCGGGTTGTATTATCTGCCGCTTTACCTGCACGAGCAGATCCGCAATACGGTGCGCCGTGCCTAATTTTGACCTAAAATGGATGCGTTCCTAAAGAAAGTCGGCAGAGTACTCACCATTTTGGGCTTGGCAAACCTCATTTGGTTAGCTTGGTCCTGGGTGCGCCAATTGCCAATTGCATCCTACCAGATATTAGGATTATTAGTCTTAATTTTTGGGTTGGCTTTACTCAGCCGCCCAAGCAAAACAACCGGTGAGGGCGAAGCAATTTCGCCCTCCCGCCGTGAAGAGCAGAAACACCAACACAAATCCTGGATCGAAAGCGGAAAGAAATAACATGTCTAAACTGGTCAATCTCAATGAGGCGATACAAAGTTATGTGCATGATGGTGATACTATCTATGCCGCCGGCTTTACCCACCTCATTCCCTTCGCCGCTGTGCATGAGATTATCCGCCAAGGGCGCAAGGACCTCACTTTAGCGCGTGCTACCCCCGATCTAATTTATGACCTGATGGTCGCCGCCGGCTGTGCGCGTAAGGTGATCTTCTCCTACTCCGGCAACCCCGGGGTCGGCTCGCTCAAGTGGCTGCGCGAAGGCATCCAAAATGGCACTTTGGAATGGGAGGAATACTCCCACTTTGGCATGATTAGCCGGCTGCAAGCTGGTGCCAGCGGTTTGCCCTTTATGCCCATGCGCCAAACAGGCGCCGTGGATTTGGAGCGAGTGAACCCGCAATACCGGCGCGTGAAAGACCCTTATGGTGGGGACGATGTAATTGTGGTGCCGGCGCTTAACCCTGATGTGGCAATTGTGCATGTTCAGCGCGCTGATTCCGAGGGTAATGCACATATTTGGGGCATCTTAGGCGAGCAGCGCGAAGCCGCCTTTGCTGCCAAGCATGTCATCCTCACCGCCGAGGAGATCGTGGACGAGAGCGTGATCCGCTCCGACCCGAACCGCACGCTGATCCCCGCCATGATTGTAGATGCCGTCTGCCACGTGCCTTATTGCGCTCACCCTTCCTACACTCAAGGTTACTATGACCGCGATAATGAGTTCTATCTCAAGTGGGAAGAAATCAGCAAAGATGAGGCGAACATCAAAGCATACTTGGATGAATGGGTGTTTGGCGTGCGCGACCGTGCGGAGTATTGGCAGAAATTGGGCGCAGAGACGCACAGCCGCTTGCACGTTGGGCAGCGCCTGAGTGCCCCGGTTAACTATGGGAGCTTTGCCAATGAATGAAGCAGCTTATAACGCTACAGAATTGATGATTATCAACGCTGCCCGCCTCCTCCAGGATGGCGACCAGGTCTTTGTGGGTGTAGGCATTCCTAACCTGGCTTGCAATCTTGCCAGGCGCACGCACGCCCCGCATCTGCAAATGATCTACGAAGCCGGCGTGATTGGCGCCCAGCCCGAACGCCTGCCGCTTTCCATCGGTGACCCCACCCTCGTGAGCGGTGCGTTAGCTGTCTGCTCGATGTTTGATATCTTTTCGTTTTATCTGCAGCGCGGCAATATTGACGTCGGCTTCTTAGGTGGTGCGCAGATCGATCAGTTTGGCAATATCAATGCTACTGTCATTGGTGATTACTTCCACCCCAAGGTTCGCCTGCCGGGCTCCGGTGGGTCAATGGAGATCGCAGCCTGGGCAAACCGCTGTTACATCATCACCCCGCACCAAAAGCGGCGCTTCCCAGCCCGGGTTGACTTTCATACTTCGATTGGATTTTTGAAAGGCGGCGATTCCCGCGCTAAAACAGGCGTGCGCGGTGCAGGACCGCAAGCTGTTGTCACCAATTTATGCATTCTCAAGCCGAATGAGCAAGGAGAGTTGATCTTAGCCGCGCTGCACCCAGGCTGTACCTTTGAAGAGGTACAAGCTAACACTGGCTGGCAGCTCAAACAAGCCCCCCACGTGGAAGTAACCCCAGCGCCAACGCCTGAGGAATTACGCATATTGAGGGAGGAATTAGACCCACAGAGGATTTATATATAGATGAGTGAGAATAAACCTTTGGAAGTGCTGAGCACGATTGATCTTAGCGAAGCTCAGCAGGAATATATAAAGAATAAAGTTAAAAATATCCATTTGACCGTGGTGAACGCTAAAGATGCCGCAAACCTGCCTAAAGAAATCTGGGAAAAGGCTGAGGTACTGCTCACCAGCGGGCGCAACCTGCCTACACGCGAGCAAGCCCCAGCGCTCAAATGGATTCAGGTTTCCTTCGCTGGTGTGGAGCATGCATTAGAGTATCCCATTAGCTCTGCGGCAGGCGTAATGCTTACCTCGGCTAGCGGAGTGAGAGTGAGCCAGTTAGGCGAATATGCCCTTATGGCGCTATTAGCGCTTTCGCATAAACTGCCAAAAGCCATCCAAGCCCAGCGCGAGAAAAAGTGGCTGCCCAATTATGGCGACGCACTGATGCCTCAGGAACTGCGCGAGAGCACTGTAGGCATCGTTGGCTATGGCTCTATCGGCCGCGAAGTGGCGCGCCTGCTTTATCCCTTTGGCGCTACCGTGCTGGCAGCCAAGCACAACGTGATGCAGCCGGAAGATAATGGCTATAACGCACAAGGCTTAGGCGACCCAAAAGGCAACTACTTCCGACGGCTCTACCCCATCGAGGGGCTGCCGGGCATGCTAAAAGAGTGCGATTTCGTGGTGCTCACCCTACCCCTCACCAAAGAGTCTTATCACCTCTTTGATGCTAAGATGTTCGAAGCGATGAAGCCGGGCGCTGGCTTTGTGAACCTAGCCCGCGGCGGGTTGGTGGATGAGGTCGCGTTGGAAGCAGCGCTCAAATCCGGCCGGATTGGCGGGGCAGTTTTGGACGTCTTCGAGAAAGAGCCGCTGCCGCCCGAAAGCCCCTTGTGGAGCCTGCCCAATGTGATCATCACACCGCATGTTTCCGGCATCAGCCCCAAACTGATGGATGCG
>DICP01000062.1 GCA_002417685.1 Candidatus Mesolinea sp. UBA5823 | reverse complement strand
CTATTTTGGGCGGTGCTAAGATAAGCGACAAAATCGGTGTGATCAACAACTTGCTGAACAAAGCCGATAAGATCCTTATTGGCGGCGGGATGGCTAATACCTTCCTGGCTGCTAAGGGTTACCAGATGGGTGACTCTTTGGTGGAAGCTGAAGTTATCGACCAAGCTAAAGGGCTTTTAAAAAAATCTGAAGGCAAGTTGGTTTTGCCTGTGGACTTGGTGATAGCTGATGCATTTGATGCTGAAGCAAACAAGAAGGTCATCCCCGTTGGGGATGTGCCGGCGGGCTGGCGCGTGCTGGATATTGGCCCCGAGACGGTGAAAGCCTTTGGTGCGGAGATTGCTGCGGCTGGCACCATCGTTTGGAATGGACCTATGGGCGTTTTCGAGTTCCCGCGCTTTGCAGAAGGCACGTATGGCATAGCCAAGGAAGTCGCTAACAGCAAAGCCATCAGTATTATCGGTGGCGGCGATTCTGTGGCAGCCATCAATCAATCCGGGTTGAGCGATAAAATCACGCATATTTCTACAGGTGGCGGTGCTTCCTTGGAAATGTTGGAAGGCTTGGAGCTGCCTGGGGTGGCGCTGCTTTCTGAAAAGTAACCCATTCTTGACCATGATGAACCGCCTGGATCGCTCGGGCGGTTTTTTTAATCCTGTTTGAATGCAACGGCATATTGCCTGGCAAGTTGACGGGTTGGAAGCCTTGCGGTAGGATGAACGCAGTTGCATTTTTAACGCCTCACAAGGAGGAAGCATGCAAAGGAAACCAATTTTCACGAAGCCTTTTTTGGGGAGCTTGCTGCTCGCCTTGCTGGTGCTTAGTGCTTGCGGACCTACCACAACCCCCACAAGCGCGGCAGAGTATATTGCTACTCAAGTGGAAGGGACGTTGCAAGCCCAAGCCACGCAGGATATGGCTGAGACGCTAATCGCCCGCATGACCCAACAAGCCATCCCGACGGCGACCTTCACGCCGTTGCCAACTGCAACCCCACTTGCGACGCCGACAACGCTCCCCATTCCTACGCAGCAGCCAACGACGGCAATTTATGTCCCGCCGGCGGTAACCTCTACCCCCACACGGACTGCACTGTGCTTGCATGCCACGCTGATATCTGACGGGGATATTCCAGATGGGACGGAAATGTCTCCCAATGAAGCTTTTACCAAAACCTGGACATTCAAGAACACGGGAACCTGCACATGGACGACCGAATTTGACATTTTCTTCGTCAGCGGCGACCAGATGTCCGCGCCCTCTGTTCTGGACTTCCCGCAAACCGTGCAGCCTGGGCAGAGTGTCACCATCAGCATCCCCATGGTAGCGCCTTCTGCCCCAGGCACGTATACGGGCTATTGGAACTTTGCTGATCAAGGGGGCAAGCGCTTTGGCATCGGGCAAGACGGCACGGGAAATTTCTCAGTGAGCATTGTGGTAAAATGAGCCAGTTTGATGCCCAGTTGCACCTATGCGTGTAGTGAATTGGGCAAGAAATCTATCAAAGTCTTGTGATGGTGACGTACACTGTAAATAAGACCAATTGAGGAGAAGTGATAATGAAAAAAATATTTTCTAGAAAAGGGATAGCACTGTTCATTGCAGCCTTTGTAGCTGTTTTATTAATCAGCGCATGCCAGCCGAGTGGGACGCCTACCTTATCCCCAGAGCAAATCGCCCAAAGCGTAGCCTCCACACAGCAAGCCGCTGCTACCCAGCAATATATGGAAACGTTGATCGCGAAACTGGATGAGCTGACGAACCAGCCGACGTGGACACCCTTACCGACCTATACCCCCTACCCAACCCCAACAAATCCGCCAGCCCCCACCGCAGTGATGGGAACGGCGACCCCAACAGTTGCTCCAACCCAAGTCTATGGCGGTAAATGCTATCAGATGGAATTTCTTGGGGATGTGAACTACCCGCCAGATACCGTCGTAAAACCAGGGGAAACTTTTACCAAACAATGGCGGGTGCGGAACACGGGTACATGTACTTGGACGACTGACTTCGATGTGATCTTCGTTTGGGGGGATAAAATTGGTGGAAACGGTGATATTACCAAGGATATAAAGCCTGGGGATGAAGCCATACTTTCAGCACCAATAGTTGCCCCGCAGACAGCCGGAACTTATATGGGATATTGGATGGTAACTGATAACCAAGGTGCTCGTTTTGGTTACGGCACGAATGGAGAATACTCATTAGCAATCAAGATTCAAGTGGCAAAATAGGTTTCAGATTATCTTAGGACAGATAAAAGCCGTCATAAAGACGGCTTTTTGCTTATTTGGAACCTTCTTCGGAGAATTACGTCTTATAATAAATCTGTGTTGTTTATCTAATAAGGAGTGAGAAATGAAAAACCAAAAAAGGAAGTTCAACCGTTGGATCCTGGTTGTGACCACAATCCTAATAGGTGCTGTGGTGCTTTCTGCTTGTAACATGCCCTCCCCGACCGAATCAATGGATGAAGCCGTACAGCATGCGATGGAAACCCTTCAGGCTCAAGCCACCCAGGATGCATTTCAGACTATGGTAGCTCAGTCCACTCAGACAGCTACTCCACTGGCACCTACGGCGACTGCTAGCCAGCCAGTTGTACCCACCAATACCCCAATCCCTCCTACGAATACACCTATTCCAACCATTGTGGTGACTGTTGTGCCTCCAACTGCCACGAGCGTTCCACCGACAGCCACGCGTATTCCACCCACCCCCACGCCCTTACCTTGTAATTGGGTCGAGTTTGTTAAGGATGTGACCATTCCGGATGGAACCAAAATTACAGGCGGAACCAGCTTTACGAAAACTTGGCGGCTGAGGAATGCTGGCTCTTGCACCTGGACGACGCAATATGACCTTGCCTTTGTCAAGGGCGATCAAATGTCCGCCCCTAATTATGTGGATATGCCCAAAGCCGTCAAACCTGGCGAGACGATTGATCTCAGTGTGGATATGATTGCCCCATCTGCACCCGGAAAATACACGGCGTATTTCATGCTCGTAAATCAAAATGGCGTACGCTTTGGTACAGGTTCAGATGCGAAAGGTGCCTTCTGGGCAAATATTGANNGTTAATATCGGCTATGTTATCCCTCAAGGTGAGCCAATTCGTGAGGATGGCGCTAAAGAAAATGAACCAGGGCTGATTACCCGACCCGATAACACTGCAGCAGGTTACATCACTGGTTATTACCCCTTCGTTGCCATCAAGAATGGCGATCGGTTCAAAGCTACCGTTATGTGCGAAGGCGGCATGACGAACTGCGACATTTACTTCACTTTGCAATATCGCATTGGCGCTGACCCAGTGCAGACACTCGGCCAATGGCACGAAAAAAATGAAGGCATGTGGACTCGTGTGGATATTGACCTCTCCGATTTGGCTGGAAAGAATGTTCAGTTTATCCTTACGGTAAATAACGGCGACGACAGCTCGCAAAATAGTGGTTTATGGCTCAACCCAATCATTTACCGTCCCTAATCTAACTGCAGATTGAATACCAAGCAGGCTGCCAATTCTGGCAGTCTGCTTTTTTAATTGAAGAATAAGCAAGTCCTCTCCTGCGGAGTGGTAAAATGAAGCAATTCAAGTCACAATTAAAGAAAGGAAGAAAAATATGACCACACGAAAACCCATTGTCGCTGGTAACTGGAAAATGAATAAAAATATTAAAGAAGCCCGTGAGCTTATCCAGGGCATCTTGCTTGAGGTCCAACAAATTGATGCCGTCGAAATCATAGTTTGCCCGCCATTCGTTTGCTTAGAGGCTGCCAAGAAAGAGACCGAAGGCAGCTACATCAAGGTAGGGGCGCAAAATATGCATTGGGAAGACAAAGGTGCTTTCACGGGCGAAATTTCCGCAGCAATGCTCGTTGACCTGTGCCAATATGTCATCATCGGGCATTCCGAACGCCGCGCCATGTTTGGGGAGACCAACGAGACGGTGAATAAAAAAATCCACGCCGCACTCCAAGCTAGCCTCAAACCGATTATGTGCGTGGGAGAGACTTTGGAGGAAAATCAAGCTGGTAAGACCGCATTCGTAGTGGAAGGTATGGTGCGTGAGGGCTTGAAAGGTGTAGACCCCGCCGAGGCAGAAAACCTGGTAATTGCGTATGAACCTGTATGGGCAATTGGCACAGGTTTGGCTGCTACGCCGGAAGGTGCAAACACTGTGCAGCGTGATGTTATTCGCCCAGTGCTGCGCGAGCTATTCGGCGAGGAAAAGGGGAATGCCATGCGCATTCTATATGGCGGCTCAGTAACACCTGCCAATGCGGCTGAGCTTTTTGCTCAGTCCGATATCGACGGCGGCCTGATTGGCGGCGCCAGCCTTAAGGCTGACTCCTTTGCCGCGATTGTCAAAGCCGCGCTCTAAGCAAAGCATAAGCCTGCTGATAAAGACATTTGGCAGGCTTTTTTATTTAATCCATGCCCCTGAGAACTGAACCTATATGCTCAGAAAGGGGATTCAGCCGAACCCTGCCTTTTTGTGAAAGTAATTTTGAGGGCATAATCGTGGGAAAGCTGCATATCAGTTCTTTTCGGACGATTTAATTGCTCAGGGGCTGATTCTAGAGTTGTCCTTTACTTGTAACATTCTTCTCAACGGGGCATGATTATTTGTGATACGATTTTATTCTACGGAAGTCATGTTATGGAAAAAATCGCATCCTCAGAGGCTCTACAAAATACCTCACAACCCGGAACGATGCAGGCGCTAACCCTCTCGGAACATTTCAATGAGCTGCGCAAACGCTTGTTGATCATCGTGATTGGCTTAATTGTAGGGGTGCTCGTCAGTTTTGCCTTTGCCGAGCGCGCTATCCAATTTTTGGCGGAGCCTATCGGCGGCTTGCAGAGCTTGCAATCCATTGAAGTAACCGAGAACATGGGCGTGTTTATGAAGGTTTCGCTGCTTTCGGGTTTTATCCTTTCGCTGCCCCTCACGCTCTACGAAATTATCGCTTATATCGTTCCTGGTCTTAAGCCCCAGGAACGAAAATGGTTGTTTATTTCCATTCCAGCTTTTTTCTTCATGTTTGTAGCTGGGGTGGTCTTTTCTTATTGGGTTATGTTGCCGGCGGCGTTGCCTTTCCTGACGCAATTCCTTGGTGTCACAACAACGCCGCGCCTTTCCAACTATATTGGATTTGTGACCAACCTGATGTTTTGGATTGGCTTGATTTTTGAAACCCCTTTGGTGATGTTCTTGCTCACCAAGCTGCATATTGTTACCCCTAAGCTGCTGCTTAAGGGGTGGCGCATAGCGGTGGTTGCCTCGGCAGTCTTGGCAGCGATGATTACTCCCACGGTCGACCCTGTCAATATGGCTTTGTTGATGGGGCCGATGCTTGGGTTATACTTATTAAGCGTATTGATGTCTGTCTTTGCGCAGTAAAGGATTGGAGGTAGATATGCCCGGCGGAAGAATTGGCCTGCCTGAAATAATTGTCATCCTGGTGATTGTGCTCTTGGTGTTTGGTGTGGGGCGCATTTCCAAGGTTTCTGAAGAGTTGGGAAAAAGTGTACGCTCTTTCCGCAAAGGCCTGAGCGGCGATAAGGAGCAGAAAGAAGAAAAAGAGAAGAAGGAAGAGACAAACGATAACTCTACAAACACACAAATTTAAGTCTGCGTTTTCTCTTACTCACAGCTTATGGAAATCTTTAACATCGGCCCGCTTGAGCTGCTGCTGATTCTGGTGCTGGCCGTCCTGATGTTTGGGCCGGAGGACATCGTTAATTTTGCGCACAAAGCCGGCCG
>DICP01000082.1:6544-18655 GCA_002417685.1 Candidatus Mesolinea sp. UBA5823 | reverse complement strand
GTGCCCGGCTCCTCGGATTACTTCATCGGCGGAGTGGTTTCGTATGCCTATGCCGCCAAGGTTTCACTGCTAGGTGTGAAGTGGGAAACCTTGCAGAAATATGGCGCGGTCAGCAGCCAGACTGTGCTGGAGATGGCGCGGGGAGTGCGCTTATTGCTCAAGACGGATATTGGCCTCTCGGTGAGCTGCATTGCCGGCCCGGGCGGCGCCACGCCGGCTAAGCCCGTAGGCACCAGCTGGGTGGGTTTAGCCACCGCCGAGGGCGAGTGGTCCCGCCACTTTTTGCTGCATGGCAGCCGGCTAGGCAATAAGGAAGCCCTGGCTGAGAAGGCACTAAAGATGCTCTTGGAGTATTTGGAAAAGAAAAATAAATTATAAAAATCTTAAACAGAGTATAAATTCCATATTGTTTTATCTATTTAATTAAGCTAATTGCAATTGATGCAAATAAAAGAATAATGCCGTCTATATTAACAGTTATGATAATGATTCAAGAATTAAGATAACATAATAAAACAACAAACAACTTAGTTTAGAAAATATCTTGACATTTTCTAACATTTACGCTATACTGTTTTTCAAGAAATACTATATGCTTTATAAGGAGAGTGGCTTTGAGAAGCGTTTTATTATCTGAAATGACTTGGAAAGAGGCTGAGCAAAGAATTAAAGATGCAAAAGCCGTCATACTGCCCTTAGGATCAACAGAACAGCATGGTTATCATATGACACTTAATATCGATAGCCTTGTTGCTGAATATATCTCGGAAGAGATAGCCAAAAGGACAAACAGTCTTGTATTACCTCCGTTAAATTATGGACAAGTGTGGTCAGCAAAAGATTTTCCGGCCACTATTTCAATAAGTGAAAAAAACTATATATCTTTTATTAAGGACATTGTAAAATCTTTAGAAAACAATCTTGCGAAAAATATTATTCTTTTTTCTGGTCACTGGGGAAATGTAGCTCCAATCAAAATAGCTGTTAGAGAACTTAAAGATGAGTTGGGGTTTTCAAATGTTTATTATCTAAGTTACATGAATCTAAAAGAATATAGTGAAGGTTTAATGGAATCAGAGCTTTGGAATGGTTCTGGATTTCATTCGGGTGAAATTGAGACTTCAATAGCGCTTTATGTATGTCCTAAAAACGTAAACATGGAACAGGCCGTTTGTGAATATCCAATAGTTCCACCAGATATTGATGTTAGACCAATTCCATGGAGAGATTTCGCCGTTAGCGGCGTTTTTGGTGATGCAACAAAAGCAACTGTTGAGAAAGGAGAACAATTTATTGAGAAATGGATAAACGATATGGTTCATATGATTAACAATCTCTGATTTACTTTTGGCTTTGCCATACAAATTTTTATCATGGAGCAGATATGAACATTTTTACTGGAATATTGAATGTGTTTAAAGTAATTGCCGGCCAGATAGAGTTGGTTATGGGCATTGTAGTCCTGATTGGCTTAATTCTCCAAAAAAAGAAGGCTGTTGATGTTGTCATGGGTGTCGTAAAAGCCATTGTTGGTGTGATGATTTTAAAACAAGGTTCCACACTTTTACAGTCAGCCTATCGACCTGTAATGGATATGATAAAAACTGCATTTAACATTACTGGTGTAGTTACTGAAAATTATGCTGGCATGGCAGCAATCAACCAAGCCATCCCAACTTTAATTAGTGTGGTTCCGATAGTTATGCTATTTGGTTTTCTCCTCAATATTCTTTTAGCCAGGTTTGGTCCACTGAAAGTAGTATTTTTAACAGCTCATACTATGTTAGCTTTTGCAACCCTAACCGTATGGCTTGTAAACTGGTTCTTTAAAGTAGAAGGCGTCCCGCTGATTGTAGCTTCAAGCTTATTCTGTGGCATCTTCTGGACTGTAATGCCAGCCTGGGTCTACAATTATTCCAAGCCTTTTGTAGGTGAAAGTTTTACATTAGGTCATATTTCTGGAACTGCTGCAGTCATTAGTTCGGGAATTGGCAGAGCATTAGGAAAATATGACAATAATAATCCTAAATTCTATGAAGAAACAGAAGAAGAAGCGGAACAAGTTTCAAGAGCTGGATCTTTTTCAAAAATCTTCAATGATTCTACTGTGGCTACTTTTTTGCTCATGACAATTGTGCTTGGATTAGGTGCATTTCTATCTGGTAAAGACCTAATACAGCAAGCTGCTGGAAGCACTAATTGGATCGTATATGCACTTGAATTAGGTGGTAGCTTTACTGTAGGTATCGTTGTATTGCTGACTGGCGTAAGAATAATGATTGCTGAGTTAGTTCCAGCATTTAAAGGAATTTCTGAAAAGGTGGTACCAGGTGCAGTTCCAGCCCTTGATATGCCTGTTTTCTTCCCTTTAGCACCTATTTCTTCTGTTTTAGGTTTTCTTGGTGCATTTATAGGTGAGTTCCTAGGTTTTGCAGTTCTGCTTATCATCGGATCTCCTATCTTAATGATTCCAGGCATCATTGCCACGTTCTTTGATGGCGGTATTGCTGGTGTCTTTGGTTTCAAGTATGGTGGAAAGAAATCCGCGATTATCTCTGGAATAGTTGTAGGCCTAGTTCAGATATTAGGCGGCGTAATTTTCACCAAATTATCTGGCTTAGCAACACTTGGAGCTACTTATGGTAATACGGACTTTGGCTCAACCATGGCTATACTCGCTGCCATAATGAATGTACTTAAGAATATTTGGCTCTTTGTCGCACTTCTGATCGTCATCTACGGTATAGCTTGTGTTCTTTTGAAGAAGAATTTTGAGACAAAAGAATATAATAAAGTTGAACAGGTAAAAGCATAAGGTGAATAAATCTCATGTTAGTTAAAGAAGTGTTTGGAATAGATAAACCCATAATTGGTATGTGCCACCTTCAACCTTTACCAGGTGATCCGTTATATGATGATCAAAAAGGTCTAAAAAGCATTATTGAATCTGCAAGGAATGACCTTCGTTCATTAATAAAGGGTGGGGTTGATGCAGTCATGTTTTCAAACGAGTTCAGTTTACCTTACTTGACTGAGGTTGAGGTAATCACAGTCGCAACTATGGCTCGTATTATAGGCGAATTGATGGAAGACATTACCATTCCTTTTGGTGTTGATGTTCTTTGGGATCCAATAAAAACTTTCGATTTAGCCAAAGCAGTCAGTGCGGCTTTTGTGAGAGAGGTTTTTACAGGTGTTTATGCCAGTGATTATGGCTTATGGAACACCAATTATGGGCAAACAGCTCGTCATAAACATCAAGTTGTTGCCGATTCTGTTTTCACTCTATTCAATATTTTCCCAGAATCCGCCTTATACCTAAGCAACCGAAGCATTGCAGATATAGCTAAGTCTACAGTTTTTAATAACAAACCTGATGCTATCTGCGTTTCAGGCCTTACTGCTGGTGTTCCAACGGACAACCAAACACTTCAAATAGTTAAAAAAGCGGTGAAGGATACACCCGTATTTGTTAATACGGGTGTTAATCCTTCGAATGTGGAAGAACAGATAAAGATAGCAGATGGTTGTATAGTTGGAACTTATTTTAAGAAAGATGGAAAATTTGAGAATGCTGTTGATTATGACAGAGTTAGGTATTTCATGGATATCGCAAATCAATTAAGGTAAAGGTTATCCTAGGTAATAAATAAATGGTAATTTCCGAAGCGAGACGAAATCAAATACTAAAGAAAATCGCCCTAGAAAAATATGTATCGATTCAAGATCTCTCCAAAGAATTTGGCATGACTGAAATGACAATTCGAAGAGACCTTGATTATCTAGAAAAAAGAGGGTTGTTGAAACGTGCAAGAGGTGGGGCAGTTATCTTGGATAATAAAGTAGGTAATGAATCACTATTTGAAAATCGCAGAAATGTAAAGACCCTTGAAAAGAAATTGATAGGTAAAGCTGCTGCTGCCTTAGTCAGCCCTGGAGATTGTATTGGAATTGATATCGGCACCACCGCTTATGAAATGTCTTGTTGCATCAAAAACATCGAGGATTTGAGCGTGATTACAGCTTCGGTTCCAGTTGTAAATGAATTAATGGATTCTCCAAACATCAATTTAATTTGTACAGGCGGAGAAGTATCTTCAACTGACAGGTCACTCATTGGGCATAATGCAATAAGGACCATCAATGAATATGTCTTGGATAAGGCTTTTATTGGGGTAGCGGGTGTTTCATTAAACTTGGGATTTACTCTTTATAGTATGAATGACACCTTAGTAAAGAGAGCTCTTATAGAACGCGCAAGAGAAGTGATTATCTTAACAGATTCATCAAAATTTGGTGTTACACGCTATGCCTTTTTTACTTCGATCGAATCCGCAGACACTATAATTACTGATGAAGGAATATCCGATGAGGATGTTGCCGCACTCGAAAGCAAAGGAATTAGAGTTTTAATTGCGAAAAATGATGAATCGACTTCAGATTCAGGAATGTTAGAAAAGCAAACTAACTTAGAATAATAACTATCACTTATTCGATGCGATAAAAGGAGCAAGATGTTCAGGATTTATACAGTGTGCGTAAATGGGATGGGATCAAGTTTAATTCTGAGAATGACCGTTGAGAAAGCCGTACAAGAATTAGGGATTGATGCACAAGTTAAAGCCATCGACCTTGGCCAATTAAAAGGGGTGAAACCTGATGTTTGTATAACATCGCCTTTTTTAGCAAAATCAATTGAAAAACGAGAAGGGATGACGATTATCTCGACGACATCTTTTACAGATGTAGAGGCGATGAAACAGAAATTAAAGCAGGCCTTAAATCTCTAAATTCATTGAACAAACAAAAGCGTTAAATAACCTTATGAATAATACAAATGATTATTCTATTATAAATAAACCCGTTATCGGAGTGGTTCAGCTTGATGCTTTGCCTGGAACTGAGCTATATAACTCACACCAAGGTATTTATAAAATAGTGGAAAAGGCCAAAGCAGATTATGAAGCGTTATTAGACGGCGGTATTGATGCCGTAATTTTTTGTAATGAATATGACAAACCCTATTCAAAACATGTCGATCCTCATATTGTTTCTGTAATGACGATGATAATCAATGAGGTTATTCAAAAGAAACTTGTTCCATTTGGAGTTGATATTCAATGGGATCCTCAAGCTGCTCTAGCTGTTGCATTAGCAACTAATGCCTCATTTATACGTGGTATATTAGTTGGTGTATACTGTGGGGACTTAGGTTTATATGAAACCGATATAGAAGCACTTTTAGCTTACCGAAGAAAAATTGGCGCACAACGCGTTAAATTATTTGCCAATCTTGTGCCTGAATTTTCATACAGCCTTGATGACAGGCCGCTCGCTTTGAGAGCAAAAACAGTTAGTAAGAGTGCTCTTATCGATGGGATTTGCGTTTCAGGTATTATGGCTGGAATCAACGCGGAATTAGATCAATTGAAAGAAGTCAAACAAGCCGTCGGTGATTTTACTGTTATCGCAAACACTGGTGTCAATGTAGAAAATATTGGGGATATTTTAAATATTGTCGATGGTTGTTTTGTCGCAACAAGTGTAAAAGTTGAGAGTGTAGCGGATAAAAAAGTTGACCTGCAAAAAGTGAAAAATTTAATGAAGGCAAAAAGAGAGAAGAACTAATTATGGCTTGTATACAAACAGTATTAGGTAAGGTGCCATCAGATTCAATTGGAATCGTAGATTATCATGATCATTTAATAACTATAGGTGGCGGAGAAGAAAAGGCGGATAAAGATCTGCGCCTTGATAATGTCAATTATGCAATAGATGCGATGCTATCTTATAAGTCAGTTGGTGGCAGTATGTTGGTGGACATGAACCCAATCGATTGCGGCCGGCAAATAGAAATGTTAAAACAAATTTCTATACAATCAGGAATCCATATTGTAGCCTGTACTGGATTTCAGCGAGCTATCTATTATGACCCAGAACATTGGGTAAACAAATATAGTGTGAACCAAATTGCTGATTTAATCATCGCAGAAATCGAACTGGGAATTGAAATAAATAATTACAATGGCCCCTTGGTAAATAGAAGTAGTGCCAAGGCGGGAGTAATAAAATTTGCAACTCATTATAACTGTATAAAACCAATGGAAATGAAAGCAATAGAAGCTGCTTGTATCGCATCAATAGAAACAGGGGCACCTATATCGACTCATACTGAAAGAGGGACAATGGGTTTAGAAGTAATTGATTTATTAAAAAAATATGGCGCCGATCCTGCTCATGTCATTCTTGGCCATGTCGATCGCAACCCAGATCTTCAATATCATAAAACAATGGCTTCTTTAGGTGTGACCCTCGGTTATGATGGCCCTTCAAGAATAAAGTATTGGCCTGATAGTGTGATTGTTAACCTCATAAAAAAAATGTGTGACGCTGGATTTGCAGACAATATCGTATTAGGCGGAGACAACGGAAGGGCCTCTATGTGGCCTCAATATGGTGGAGGATATGGGCATAATTACATCATATCCATTTTCGTTCCAAAGCTTCAAGAAGCAGGAATTAAACAAGATGATATCAATAAATTGCTCATATATAATCCTCGAAGGCAATTTTCATTCATAGAATAACTGAATAATATGCAAATTTATATATCTAAAATAATGTTCACAAATTTAAAGGAATAAAATGTTATTATCAGAGCTTTTTGATGTCAATCGAATAAAGCTTAATGAGTGTGTTAGAGATTGGCGTGATGCGATTGTAAAAGTAGGTCAATTATTAGTCGAAAGTAATTTAGTAGAAGAACGCTATATCAATGCGATGATTAAAGTCGCTGAAGAATATGGTCCTTATATAGTCCTAGCCCCAGGATTTGCCATGCCACATGCTAGGCCAGAAGATGGTTGTTTAGGAACAGGAATGGCTATGATCACATTTGCAGAGCCTATAAATTTTGGAAATCCAGATAACGATCCAGTTCGTGTCATCATCGCGTTATCAGCTAAGAATGAAACAGACCATATTATTGCTTTATCCCAATTGGCTGAATTGCTATCCATAGATAAATGGATAGAAAAAGTCAGTGATGCACAATCTTCAAAAGAAGTCATGGATTTAATTCAATCACCTTAGTGATTTTTACCTTGTGTTTTCTTGATAAAAACAAGCTGGTTTATAGATTCTTAGACATTTTTTCATTATACTCTTACCATTAAAACCCTAAAATTTTGATCATCATATTTCATCTTATTATTCTTCCCAAAATAGTCTATTTTAGTTTAAAATTCATACCATTACTCTTGTTCTTTTCAGAGTCAGCTCATGCCCTCACCCGAAGTAATCTCAACTGCTCCTCACCCCCAGCCGGACACGACCCAAGTGCATATCCCCGCGTTCATGCCTTTCTTCTGGTTAGGCTTGGCAGCGCTCGTGGGCGCGCTGGCAGCTGATGCCCTTCGCTTGCCGTGGGGCGCTTGGGCAGGGCTGCTAGGCGTAAGCCTCCTCGCGCTCATCTGGCAAGCCAGCCGGCGCTCGCGCCTCTTGGTACAAAGGAAGCTGCCACTGGCTGCCGTCGCTGCTGCTATTTGCCTCACCGCGCTACTCTATCAGCTTTCCCTGCCGCAGGAAAATCCAGCTTGGGTCGGATACTACAACGAGCGCGGCGCGGTCGAACTGACTGGCGTGGTTGATGCGCCGCCTGAAGCGCACGGGGATACGCTCAGCCTGACGGTGCGCGTAAAGTCGCTCACACCGATCAGCTCGGACCCTGCTCCTGCGTTTCCCGACGAAGTGCGCGGGCGCATCCTGCTGCAGGTACCCGCTGGCAGCCCTTACACCTATGGTGATTTGCTCTCCATCCGCGGCAATCTCGAGACGCCCTCCGAGGGCAGCGCCTTCTCTTATCGCGAGTATCTTTTTCACCAGGGGATTTATTCTTCCGCTCAGTTTGCCCAAGTGCGCGTGCTTGCCCAGGAGCAGGGCAGCCCTTTGCGTGCGGCGATCTACCGTCTGCGCGAACGCAGCTTGGAGGTCCTTAGCCAGATCTTCCCGGAGCCGGAAAGCGCCTTATTGCGCGGCATCTTACTCGGCGATGAGAGCGGGCTCTCGCCGGAGCTGGAAGAGGCTTACGCCCTCACCGGCACGGCGCATATTATTGCCATCTCTGGCTTCAATATGGTCATCCTTGCCAGTTTGGTGACGGCGCTGTGCACCCGCCGGCTGGGCAGTTGGCGCGGCGGGCTGCTCGCCATCCTCGTGCTGACGCTCTACACTATTTTGGTTGGCGCGAGTGCTTCCGTGGTGCGCGCGGCTATCATGGGCTCTTTCAGCATTATGGGCGCTTCCATCCGCCGGCACGGTAATGCGCTCAACAGCTTGGGCTTAAGCGTACTGCTGATGATGCTTTTCAATCCGCATCTACCCTGGGATGTAGGCTTTCAGCTTTCGGCGGCAGCAACGCTGGGTTTAGCGCTTTTTGCCAGCCCTCTGCAAGCCCGCCTGCAGCGCTTTTTAGAAGGCAGGCTGGGCGAGGAAGCTGCCAAGCGCCTGAGCGGAGCGCTCGGCGAATATTTCTTGGTAACGCTGGCAGCGCAGATCTTTGCTTTGCCGTTGATTGCTTTTCACTTCCGCCAAATCTCAGCGCTCTTTTTGATTGCTAATCCTCTTATCTTACCTGCCCAGCCGGCGGTGATGGTTTTGGGCTTGGTTGCCATGGTTGCCGGCTTACTCGCGCCGTTGCTAGGGCGAGCGCTGGCATGGTTGGCTTGGCCCTTTGCTGCCTATACCAACCGCATGGTCACTTGGCTGGCGAGCTTAGCGCCTGCCAGCTGGCAGCTGCCGCGTTTCAGCTTCTTTTGGGTGCTGGCTTTTTACGCCCTTATTCTGGCGCTCACGCTGCCGGGCAAGCCCAAAGTGCGAAATTTCACCCTGCGGCCGGCGGTGCCGATCCTCGTATTGGCTTGCGCGTGCATTTTGGTTTGGTCTGCGGCTGCTAATGCACCGGATGGCAAGCTGCACGTGCGTGTACTCTCTGGCGCTGAGAAGCCGGTCGTCCTCCTGCGAACCGGCGGCGGGCGCTTTGTGCTTGTAGGGGGGTCGCTTGAAGCGAGCACGCTGGCTCAGCAGTTAGGCACAGCTTTGCCGCCCTTCAGCCGGGAGCTCGATGCGCTGATCATTCCTTCTTGTGGTAAAGCAGACGTCTCAGGCTTGTTTGGGTTAACGCAAAGCTTCACACTCGGCAAGGTCTATTGGGGCTGCGATCCAGAACGTATTCAGACCACGCGCAGAATCTATGCTGCCTTCCAGCAGGCGCAGGTGCCGCAGCAGCGCTTGCAACCCACAGACCAACTTAACCTGGGCAGTGCACAGCTTGCCTTCACTTTTGGCGAGGAATCTTTGGCGGCGGTGCAAATTGACCAAGCAAAATTCCATGCGCTAATCAACTATAGCACTGCTGCTTCCGCCAGAGATAATCCGACGAGCGTGTTCATCGGTCCGAAAATGCCGCCAGCCTCCGCTGCACAATTGACTCTGCTCACAGCTGCGCTGCCCCTCGAAGCACCAAACTTAGCTTCCAACGCGGGAGCTATTGTTCTAGCAAGTGACTATACCTGGGTGGAAACCACTTCCGATGGTTACAATATTTGGATAAATGGTGTAAAATAAATATAGATACGTTAACAATTGATTAAGCCCTCACAAATCAAGAAATTATTCTCGACAATATAGAAAAGGAGGAGCACAATGTCTATGCAAATTACCAATCAGGCTGACTACGCGCTGCGGTCAATGCTTTATATTGCCATATATGCCGAAAGCCAGCTGATTCCCTCCAATACAATCGCAGAGGAAATGCAAATCTCGCGCATTTTTCTCTCCAGAATCAACTCTCAACTGGTCAATGCGGGCTTAATCCGCACACGGCGCGGCGCTCGCGGCGGGGTGATGCTTGCTAAACCCGCAGCAGAAATCTCCATCTATGACGTTGTCACTACCATCGATGGACCCGTTACGCTGATTGACTGCATTGCAGACCCGGATACGTGCCCGCTTTCGCCCAACTGCCCGTACCGCTCCTTTTGGGAAGAAACCCAAAATGCTCTCATTGCCAAGATGAAAGCGGTCAGTTTGCAGGATTTGCTGGCAAATACAGGAAAGGTCGGCTTGGGGCTGAGCAGTCAGCCGGTTAGCTGAACGCATAAAACGTCTATAATGCTAAGTAATTCTGATTGAGCATAATTTGCTATGGATAAATTTATCGTCGTTGCCGGGAATATTGGCGCAGGCAAATCAACCTTGGTGCAGCTGCTCAGCGAGCGGCTGGGCTTCCAACCCTTTTTCGAGCCGGTCAACGATAATCCTTACTTGGAAGATTTTTACAGCGATATGCGCAGCTGGGCGTTTCACTCCCAGCTTTACTTCCTGACCCGCCGGCTGCGCATTCACAAACAGCTACTGGAGGCTGAAGGCTCGGTGGTGCAAGATCGCAGCGTATACGAGGATGCAGAGATTTTTGCCCGCAACCTCTATCTGCAAAACCTGATCAGCCCGCGGGATTATGGCGTCTACCAGGACCTGTATCAAATCCTCATAGCCCTGCTGCCGCTGCCGAATTTGGTGGTTTACCTGAGAGCCTCGGTGGATACCTTGCTGGGCCGCATAGCCTCACGCGGGCGGGGCTTTGAAGCCAGCATTCCGCGTGAATACCTCGCGAGCCTCAATAAGCTTTACGAGGAGTGGATTAACTCCTTTACCCAATGCCCAGTCTTGATTATCCCGAGCGACAATCTAAACTTGGTTGCGCGTGAAGCCCATATTGCACAAGTGGTGCAGTTGGTGCAAGATCGCCTAATGGGTAAAACCGAAATCACCTTATAGCCTTGCCTCAAGATTTTGTTTCGGGGGGTTTACATTGTGTTTAATATCCTTGATTCTTGTTGTTATTAATTAAGTAGTAAAAGCAGTAGAGCTTGGGGATATGTGGATAACCTTACTTGCATTGCCTAAGGCTTAAATATATACCGCCATGAGAGCAGGATGCTCCCCACATTCAGGAAATAAGGCTGCAAAAAGTTTCCACACGCGTTTGTGGAGAGCTGCACGAAAAGACGAAAATTTTTCTTCAATAACAAGAAGATGTACAAAAGCGGTGTTTTTATCCAGAGTTTTTAACGTTGAATTCCCCACAAAAATGATGAGTTTTGACCGAGTTATCCACACATCTGCACAGTTATCCACAGAAAGACGGCACTTATCCACAGTTTTTAGCTGGCTTGGGGAAAAGTGGACCTACAGCCCGTAAGCTTCCTTCCAATCGGTAAGTACATCTTCAACCTGGTCAAGGAAGTGATCCAAACGGGCAACCTGCTCAGCCTTGCTGTTCTCATCCAAGCCCAAGCCTTCCAGGAATTGCTTCCAGGCAGCTTGATGTGGGGTCTTATCCTCCAGGTGGTGGATGGCTTCGCGCCAAGTCTCGATGAGCGGCCAGAAGGCAGCTGCAGGGCTGCCGCTTTCTACCATCGCATCACAAGCATTGAGATAGTAAGCTTTGCGCACCAAGTTTAGGTTAGGCGGGCAATCTGGCTGTTTGCTGATTGTCTGCAAAGCTTGCTGCCAAGCCAGCTTGGCTTGAGCATAAAGTTCTTGGGTCAACGGCACCTTGCTAAGGAGCTGCAAGAGCGCCTCGTTGAGCTCCACTCGTCCGGCGGCTTCAGCACGCTCGGGGAAGGCGAGCAAAAAGCGGCGTGTAGGCAGCGCCGGCCCAGAAAGTACCGCCAGCCCGTTTGCTGCTGTATTGACCGCCTTGAAGTATTGGTCCGCCCAGACTTCAAAGGGCAGCTCCTGCGGGTCTTCCAGCTCGAACCACAGCTGGCGGGCGCGCTCAGTGATGGCTTGCGAGCGCGCATAAACAGTCTCAGGTGTGTCAAACTGCGCGCTGACGCCAGCTTGGATGAACTCCAGCCAGTGATCGGTATCATAAAGAAAGCCATTGTGGTTGCAAAGGGCATAGCCCAGCCACGGGTTTAGGCGCAGGCGGCGGTGGAAGGTGTAGAACGACTGATGGTGGTGCTGAATATCCAAAGAAATCTCATAGCTGACGCGCTGCACCTCGCGCTCCACAACTGGGTCTTCCTTATGCACCATCACCAGGTC
>DICP01000082.1:1064-6512 GCA_002417685.1 Candidatus Mesolinea sp. UBA5823 | reverse complement strand
GTTTGCTTGGTGACGTAATCCTGAGCAAATTTGATGAGCAGCTCTTGGGTGATGTGCATGTCTATCTCCTTATTAAGGTTTGAGTGGGAGTGCCTCTTGGTAAGGGCTGAGGTGCAGTGCCTGGCGGATGCGGTCGATCACGTAATCCAGGTCCTCGGGCCGGGCAACAATGTTGAGCGTATCGGTCTCAATGGGCAGTAAGCGTCCCTCCCACTTGGGGTTGGCAAAGAAAGATTCGTAAGCGCGGTTGAGCTCATCAATATAAGCCCGGTCCATATCCCGCTCGTAGGGGCGGTCGCGGTGGGCAATGCGTTCCATAAGCGTATCCGTGCTGGCGCGAAGGTAGACCACCAGGTTTGGCTGGGGGATTTTCTCTGCCAGCGCTGCATGCACGCGGTGATAGACCGCCAGCTCGTCGCCTTTCAGGTTGATGCCGGCAAACAGCGCATCTTTATCAAAGGTGTAATCGGAGATGATCATATGTCCGGCAGCCAGAGCTTCGGGGATGACCTTATGTTGCTGCTGGTAGCGGCTGAGCAGGAAGAAGATTTGCGTTTGGAAGGCATAGCGGCTGCGGTCGCTATAAAAGTCGGAGAGGAAGGGATTTTCCTCAAAAACTTCGAGCAGAAGGTCGGCAGAAAAAGCGGTGTGGACAAAGCGCGCTAAGGTAGTCTTGCCGACTCCGATAACGCCTTCGATGGCTACATACATAAAGTTAAGCTCCCAGGTGCGAATGTGTAGCTAAAATATACCATAACCGCCGGTGGGCAGCGGTCCAACAGAATTGCATTGGCTGAAATTGCCACCCCTTCAGCTAATGAAGAAGGAAAAGTTTGAAAAATAGGGTGAAAGCCTTTTTTTCAAGAAAATTAATGTCCCCAGCGGAAAAAAGCAAACGCAAAAATCCCTAGATCGCCGGGGAAAAGCCAGGAATAGGGTAAAAAATGAAAATTGCTTTCACTATTCATTTTGGAGTGCCCATTCTTGAGTGCGCATCTTTATTCAACGCCCCATTACTGCTTCAAATCAGGTTAAAATAAGCCATTCGGGAGTGTGTATGATGAACATCACCAAGTTATTTGACCATAAAAAGACCCTGTTTTCATTGGAGATCTTTCCGCCCAAAAAAGATTCTCCTTACAACACGATCTATAACACCCTGCTGCGGCTGCGCGGCATACCTGCCGATTTTATTAGCGTCACCTACGGCGCCGGCGGCAGCCAGGCTCAGCGCGATAAAACTATTGAGATTGCCTCGCTCATCCTGACCACCTATCATATTGAGCCCGTGGCGCACCTCACCTGCGTCGGATTGGACCGCGCCGAGGTAATTGACACATTAGAGCGCCTCAAAGCCAAGCAGGTGCAAAATATCATGGTGCTGCGCGGGGATATTACCCCCACGATGACGGTTAAAGAAGACTTCAAACACGCCAGCGACTTAGCTGCCTTCATCAAGAAATACGATTCCAGTTTTAACCTCTTGGGCGCCTGTTACCCCGAGGGACACTACCAAGCCGAGTCGCTTGAGCAGGATATCGAAAACCTAAAAATCAAGATCGACAGCGGCGTTGACCACCTGGTCACCCAGCTGTTTTTCGATAACGATAAGTTTTACGCCTTCCGCGAGAAAGCGGAGCGTGCCGGGATTAACGTGCCCATCGAAGCAGGCATCATGCCTATCACTAACCTGCACCAAATTGAGCGCACCGTAGCGCTCAGTGGCGCCAGCGTGCCGGCTAAGCTCTCGCGCCTTTTCAGTCGCTACAGCGATAACCCCAAAGCACTGTTCGACGCCGGTATTTTTTACGCCACCGAGCAGATTATGGACCTGATCGACCACGATGTGCGCGGCATCCACCTCTACACCATGAACAACGTGGAGACAGCCACACGCATCAGCGACGCCATCCAGAACGTGCTCGAGGCGGAAAACACCCCCAAGAACGCCGTATAATTACGAGCTTCACAAATCGAAAGAAAAGGTGATGTCCTTAAATTCGCCGAATTCTTTAATGTGAAAATAAATTTGTTTAGCTTCAGGTGGGATCACACCAGAAAAGGCGGGAATGCTTTTTACCGAGGTACACCAAGAGCTGCTCGAGGTAAACTCGATTTTATCATTTGGCTTGATCTCAATTTGCCTATCTTCGTTGACTGAATCAGCGTTGCAACTTCCGAGATTGATTGGATAATCATTCCCAAGATCGTCATAAACCTCAAAAGTATTGGCTTGATAGTGCAAAACAAAGGTTTGATCGCCCCAATTTTGGAAAGTGAAATCAAAAAACATTAAATCATTTTCGATTCTGAAGCTAGTATCAGACGAAATCTCAAATTCTTTGGATGTGAATAATTTTCCCTCCGGCTCAGGAGAGGGTAAATCTAAAAACATTTCAATTTCTTTATCAATACCAGGTAGAAATGGACTGCCAAAAAATGGCGTTGGGAAAAACCACCTTGGTGCGCTGATAAAAAAGAGAATGAACGCTACTATCAGTATGTAAGACCAAATAGGAGTTTTCTTGCTTTGATTAGTTGTGTTACTTGCTTTCTGGGATTTGTTTGTGGTGTCATTATCAGTCTGTGAACTTGATAATTGATTTAAGATAGGGACGTTATCTGCAACGTCGAAGTAAAATTCTGTGCCGCAATACGGACAGATAAATCCATGCTGCCTATCTTTACGCGAAACAGGGGCTCCACAAGCTGGACAAGTAGATTTTAAAAGTTTCTCAGCCATTTATTTATAGTTGCTTGATCTATGACGTTGCTAACTGTCAAAAAGTTCAGTCCTCGAAAAGAGATGATTAATTATTTTGAAATTCAAAATTTTATTCGGCTTCGATCCCATTGATATTGCTTAGGTAACATTAATTTTTATTATAACCGGTTTGGCAATTTGTCCGACATTAAACTCATCAGAAGGGCACTAAAGCCTGATGGCTCGCAGCATTGGTCCTTCTTAATCGCTAAAATGGGCCGAACGAAAAAAAGAGGCGCTGCAATGAGCGCCTCGAGATCTTTTTATAGTTTGGCCTACAGGCTTTCCAGCCGGGTGACCATGCCAGCAGTAATGTCGTAGCCGCCCTGCCAAAAATCCGCTTGGGTCACGTCAATGCCAGCCTCCGCTAAAAGCTTGACCGGCGCCACTGACCCGCCAGCCGAGAGGATGCGCATATACTTGGGCTTGAAGCTCTCGCCTTCTTCTTGGTAGCGCTTGTAAAGCGCAAAGACCAGCAGCTGCCCAAAAGCATAGGCATACACATAAAACGGCGTGCCGTAAATATGCGGAATGGAGACCCATTCGTACTTAAATTCATCCGCGAGCTCGACCGCTTCACCAAATTCCTCCTTGAGGTTCTCCAAGTAAAGCTCCGAAAGCTCGTCCACCGAGGCGTCCTTCACAATCCTTTCATGCGCATCGCGCTCGAAGATGGCAAAATACACCTGCCGCAGGATGGTGGCAAAGGCATCATCCAACTGGCGGAAGAGAATCCCCTCGATTTCCTGAGGGTCAGTTTCGCGCTCGAGGAGCAAATCTGTGAGGATCATCTCGCCAAATGTCGAAGCTGTCTCAGCCAGAGGCAGGCAGGCGTGCTGGGTATAGAGGGGGTGGTGTTCTGCCATCATAGAATGCACGGCGTGGCCCAGCTCGTGCGCCATCGTGGAGACGTCCTCCGAGCGGCCTTGGAAGTTGAGCAGCACCCAAGGAGTCAGTTCAGGCAAGATGGTGGAGCAGAAGGCGCCGCCGCGTTTGCCTTTGCGCACTTCGCTGTCGATATGCTGGTCAGCGAACACACGCTGGGCTTTGGCTGCAAATTCGTGATCAAAGCGCTCATAAGCCTCAAAGGTCAGCTCAGCAGCTTGTGCAAAGCTATATTCCTTGCTGGAGGTAGAGACCGGCGCGTAAATATCATAGCGGCGCAGCTTCTCCACGCCTAACTTCTTAGCTTTATGCTTGAAGTAGCGTTGGAAGACGTCCAGATTCTGGCGCGTAACCTCGATGAGTGTATCCACCACCTCGTCGGGGATGTCATTGTCCAGGTTGCGAACGGAGATTGGGCTGGAAAAACCGCGCAAGCCAAGGTTCTCGTTGTGCCAGTCGCGCACCAGGTTTTGGTAAATCTGCCCTAAGATGGGGGCGTCATTCCCATAGACGCGATAGAGTTCCTGATAAGCACGGGCACGCAGGTCAGGGTCAGCGCTGTGCACGTAGGTCATCAGCTCGCCGCGGGTGAGTTCCTTGGTCTCCCCATCCACCTCAAGGTGAAAGACATAACGGTTGGTGATTGAGTCGTAAAGCGTGTTGAGCGCATTCCAACCCGTGACGTTCTTGATATTGATTACCTTTTCTTCGGGCTCGCTGAGAGTGTATGGCTTGAAATGGCGCATCTGTTCTAACCAATAGCGGTAATCCCCACTGGCAGCCAGCAAGCGCTCTGCGTTGACCTCATCTAACCCTTTCCACCATAGGCTGAAGAACAGCGTCCGGTTGGAGAGTTCGGCTGCGAATTGCTGGATGCGCGCTAAGGCAATCAGTGCCTTCTGGTTCTGGGTGTCTGCAGCGAAAGAAAGCTGGGCAAAGCCGTAAATCTTGTGGCCGAGTTTCTCCATCGCCTCCAAGCTCTTGACCATCTCCATAAATTTTTGCTCGCTGATCTCGGGTGTTAGCGCGCTGCGGTATTTCTCAAACTCAGTTACCAATGATTCCATCTTTTGGTAAGTCGCCTCGATAGCGGGGTCGTCGAAACCCTTAAACAAGTCGTCCAAACTCCAAGGGGATTGGGTATAAGTGTTTTTTGTGTTCATAGATTCCTTTCGATTGTTTGGTCTACAGTATATTCGGTCTTATTATTTCCCGACCTCATCGCGGTACTTAGCGCGCAGCCGATCGATAGGCTGCCGCGACTGGGTTTCCGCGTCCCAATAATACCAGAGTGTCCAGCCATTGGCTGGACCTCCGCGCAAAACGCGTGCGATTTTATGAATAGAGCCGCGCTGCTCATTGCATAGGAGCGAACCATCGGCTTGCACGATGGCTTTGGTTTCTCCTTCAGGACCAAAAAAGAGCCAATCACCGGGTTGCAGGTAACCTTGCTCAACTAAGGTTCCGAAGGGAACGCGGGTTAGGTTGCGTGGGTTGGGCGTGTAATATAAAGGTGTGTTGAACTCAAGCTGCACGTATTGCGCAACACGTTCCCGGGCGTGCTGCACATAATGTTCATCGACCTCGATCCCGATGAAGTGCCGTTGCAGCTTCTTCGCCATGGCGCCGGTTGTGCCCGTACCGAAGAAGGGGTCCAGCACCACATCACCCGGGTTAGTGGTCGCCAAAATGATGCGGTAAAGCAGAGCTTCTGGCTTTTGGGTGGGGTGCAGCTTCCGGCTCCCTTCCTTGAGGCGCTCGCTGCCCTTACAAATGGGGAGGTACCAATCTGAGCGCAT
>DICP01000082.1:0-977 GCA_002417685.1 Candidatus Mesolinea sp. UBA5823 | reverse complement strand
GGGTTGGACTTGATCCACACAACGTCATTCAAGATCCAGAAATCTAAATCTTGCAGGATGCGTCCAATGCGGAAGATATTGTGATAAGTGCCAATCACCCAAAGCGTGCCTGTGGGCTTGAGCACCCGCCGGCAAGCGCTGAGCCACTCGCGGGTGAAAGCATCGTAGGCTGCGTAGTCCTCGAATTTATCCCAAGGCTCTCGCACTCCCTCTACCCGCGTGACGTTGGGACGCCAAAGGTCGGCATTGAGTTGCAGGTTGTAGGGCGGGTCCGCAAAGACCAGGTCAACAGATTCTTCAGGTAATGTTGGCAACACCTCACGGCAATCCCCTAAAATGACCTGATCGAGCCAAGGCGAAAGCGGGTTTTCCATGATGATAGTATTATTGTAACGGATAAGAAGGAAATCGAGTAATAACGTGCATTATTAGAAAACCAATTATAGATTAAAGTGTTCTATAATATAGAATATTCAAACTTTCGTAAAAGGAGAACTAAAATGGAAATTCAATCTCAAAAAAAATCTTCAGATTTGTGGTGGATAGTTTTATTGGAGGGAATTGCCACGTTTATTTTAGGGTTGTTACTCATAACCCAGCCTGTAAGTACAATCGAAGTGATTGTCACGTTCATAGGCGTTTACTGGCTTATTGAGGGGATCTTTTCAATCGTCCGAATTTTTACCAAACCCGGAAAAGCGCCATGGTTTTGGTCCCTGATAATTGGCATTTTAGGTATCGTAGCAGGTATCGCTGTGTTGGGGCGCCCTTTGTTTTTTTCAACAATAATATCTGCAACTTTTACAACGATAATTGCTATCATTGGTATTGCAATGGGTATAATGGAAATCGCTCGGGGAGTTCAAGGGGATGGCATTGGCGCTGTAATTTATGGCATCTTGAGCATTTTGATAGGAATTTGGTTATTGCTTAACCCACTTGCAGGTGCCATTGTTTTACCAAGCATATTAGGCATC
>DICP01000083.1:1663-3129 GCA_002417685.1 Candidatus Mesolinea sp. UBA5823 | reverse complement strand
CCGGAAGGATTCGAACCTTCAATCGGGAAGCAAATAATTAAACTCCATCTAGGTAACTTTGCCGCGTCTAAATTGTGTAGTGGTCTACCTGGTCGATCAAATCTACTTTGTCCACTTGGCTTGTTTCTTCCGTTAGTGTTTTCTTGGACCACTTTCTATTAAATACTTCTTCATCGCTCATTTCATTAATAAGAGAGACCAACGTTTTGCTTCTAATAAAATTCCTTAATGTCGAATGGAAATGACCTTCGATAGAGATGTCAATAGGGGGAAGAATGCGCGACCAAACTTCTTCTGGTTGAATAAAAATTAAACCGTTATGGAACAGAAGAGCCTTCTGCTCCCAAGGTATCTCAGCCTCTATGCCATCTATGTCCAATACTAAATATGCATACCCCTGATTTGACATCATTCTGATATTTGTATACTGCATACAAACCTCTACTATATTGAGCAGAATTCTCTATTCGAAGCAACTTAATAGTTTAGTTGTATCGCTCAGTCAAGTATTTTATGTACTCAGAATGTTCAGCACGATAGTCTCTATCAAGATTGGTAATAAGTTCTTGATAGGTCATTGCAAGGAAGTTGATTCCATCCGATTTAGCGATCTTGGTAAAATCTTCGACCTCAGCCCTGTGACTTGCTCCATCTATTCCCAAAACATCGTACCAAAGATAAAGTAACTTGAATCCTTTACTTCCGTCATGAGCTTTAAGTCCTAATATATGCTTAATGAGTTGTGCAGCATCAAGATAGGAATATCTTTTTGCATCATGGTTTGTTTCCCAACCTAATTTTTTAAGGGCAGCTAAGTCAGTCCACAGTTTTGTCTCGTCAAGATACTTTGATTTAAGACCAGCATGTGCTCTCCCCCCATAGGCCTCCGAAAATTTACACTCAACCGCAAACAGTTTATAAGGTGAAGATTCATTATTATGAAAGACAACATCAATGTTTGGGGGAATGACAAATTTAGTATCGATTGAATATTTGTCCTCAAATACGATGCTTTCCGAATAATTGCTGTTACGGCTACAGAAACCACACGCCGCGGCAATTTCTTTGAACAATCCTCTTTTCTGCCAATATTGAAATATGTTTACTCCCAAGGCTGATGACGAATGCAAAGCCTGCATCTTCGCTGGAATTTCTGGAGAACCAAGTACTTCCTGACCGTTTCCAGAATCAAATTGCTTTTGATTTTCCTCGAGAAGAGGTTCAAACAGATTTTGATTTAGATCATGAGTGTAAGTAGCACGACCCCTCTCAACTTTACTACCAGTTAATGGAATATTATTATTCTTAGCCCACTGAATTTGCTTGGAGACGATATATTCCCATCCAGATAACATCAAAACTCCTCTAGTTCGCTAATTTTGAATCAATTGTACCCCCAAATTTTCCGAAGAAAATATGTCACAATGCCTTGACCTCATGGTCAAAATATGGGCCCGGAAGGATTC